>JBAXND010000073.1 GCA_037133915.1 Bacteroidota bacterium | reverse complement strand
TTGTTTTCTACCAATAGGTCGCTCCTACGGAGCTTATTTATTTTTTATCGTTTTGTTTTCTACCAATGGGTCGCCCCTACGGGGCTTATTTATTTTTTGTCATTTTGGTTTCTACCAATAGGTCGCTCCTACGGGGCTATATTAGCATTTGTCGTTTTGCTTTCTACAAATGGGTCGCTCCTACGGAGCTTATTTATTTTTTATCGTTTTGCTTTCTACAAATGGGTCGCCACTACGGGGCTATTTTATTGTTTGTCGTTTTGTTTTCTACAAATGGGTCGCTCCTACGGAGCTCATATAAGTGCGTGATTTTTATTAATACACATTGCTTGATGGTATAATTTGTTGCCTGTTACTTATTACCTGTTTTAGCCCCGTAGGGGCGACCTGTTGGTAGCATTTAAATTAGTGCACCCAATCAAAAGCTCCGTAGGAGCGACCTGTAAAGGTTATCAATCAATCCATTCAAAAAGATATTTTTCATCATATTCAATTTCAAATTTCTGCAGAAATACCAGATATTCTTCTTTAAAAGTCTGTTTATGATGATGAGTTTCCTGATTCAGAATATAATTAACAACATCTTTTATCTGACGCTTTGAATAAGAGAATGCCCCAAATCCTTGTTGCCAGCTGAATTTACCAGGAAACCATTTATAATCGTTCATATGCTTCGATGAGCCTGCTTTGATGTCACGTGTTAAATCAGATACACTAATGTCCGAATTCATTCCGACCAGAATATGCGTGTGGTCGGGCATGCAATGAATGGCAAGCATTTTTTGATTGCGTTTTTGAACAATACCCGTGATAATTTTCTGTAATTCATCACGACGCTGCTCATGAATAAGATTTTGTCGTTTGCTCACCGCAAAAACGATTTGAATAAATATTTGTGAATACGTGTTTGGCATAATTACGTGTCACCCCTAAGGGGCTTATTTATTATTTGTCGTTTTGTTTTCTACCAATAGGTCGCCCGCCAAAGGCGGACAGGCTACTTGTGTTTTTTCTTCAGGTTAGCATATTTATCAAGCGAAGCTACAAACTTCCCGTTGCTATTAATGATATTAGGTGCCATCCAGAGCTCGCCAATATTGCCTTTCAATTCTGTTTCCAAATAACAATAGTAGGTATATAGATAGAGGACGTCTTCATACTCATTGAGAAATGACTCGCAAAGATCAGATGTCGTTTTAATAAAAATATTCGCTTCAGGAATTAAAGTGGTTTTCGAAATTATCCGTTTCAGGTTTGCTTCGTTATCAAATTTCTTCAGCATTTTTCCTGCAGTTTGTTCGTCAATTAATAAGGTTTTATCTTTTAGATAATCTGAAGAATACCCATCAAAGAAAAATATGCCTTCGGGTGTTTCATTTGGACCATCAAAACATCTTTTCTTCATTTTCTTTACAAACTTCAGGTCGAATATTTGATTCATCAGTGCGATATAAAATTCAGGACCGGGCACCAGCTTCAAATTTCTAATTCCAATACCAACAACTGATGAATCAAAATATATTTCATCTACTCCGGTTTTTTTATTCGTTCTTACATAAAGAGGATTCAAAGACCGACTGTCAGAATTTAAAACAGTAAGTGCCGTTTTTGTAAGAATGCTGATATACCCAAAATTCAGACTGTTTTCATCGGGGGCAGCAGCAAGAACAAGATAGTAACCGCCGGAGGTACATTTTTCCCCCATCACCTTTGTATCAATGAACTCATATTTTGTGCAGGTCCAGTATTTTTTAACAGCCCTGCTCAATGCCTCGTTAAGTTCAGTTTGTCCATTCTGTAATACTACACTCAGGACAATTTCGTCCTTGCCTTGAGAAACATCAGCGCAATTAGCTGCTTTTGATGTTGGTTGTGTACCCATGAATACCAGTAAAAGCAAAGAGCAAAAAAAAGTCAGTATATTTTTCATCTGTTTAAAATTTTCGATTAGCAAAATGATAAAATGTTATCTGCGATTCTTTCATGAAGCTGCTGCATTAAATATGAATCTGTTAATGCAGCAATTGTATCTTTCATTCTTTTGTAAAAGTCCATTTGTAATGAGATTCGCCCCCACTACCGACAGAAAAATATGAATTATCCCTAACCAAAATAAGATTGTCAGAACCGTCGACAGACAAAATACAATCCTCATCTTCAATTTTAATAACAAGACCGCTCATGGTCAGATCTGTCCAGTCCGCTCTGTTTTCCGTAGTTGTTTCAACATCTGATTTTATTGTTGATTCAGTATAATAGAGCCGGTCATTTCTATATTTGATAAAATCAAGATGCTTAACGTAGCTATAGGTTGCTGTTCGTACAGTTGTTGTTACAACGGAATCATAAAAACGGGTAATATTGGTATCAGTTACAATATTATTAGAAAACGATGAACTTCCATAGCCGGACATTCCCGTAAAATATCCGCTTGATTGCATCGAGTAATCAGTCAATACCCATGTCCCTTTGAGTTTTTCAAATAGGTCTGATTTTGCATTTTCTATCGGGTCTTTTTTACATGACACGACTGTTGCTGACAACAAAACAGCCAACAACAATGGCGAAATGAAAGAGTTGTTACACTTCATCATTTAGAAATTTGCCGAGCTGCCCAATATCGCTCCGAACACAACCAGTATTACGATAAGGTCGATGAATGAGATGATTAATCCGGCAATAGGTAATCCGCGGGGTGATTTGAACACACCGATAAACGAAAAGATTAAACCCAGTACCCAGAGAATCCATCCCAATACCGGAACCCAGCCCAGGAACAGTGCAATCAATGCAATTACGAAACCGGCTATTCCGATACCATTCGACTTCTTTACAACATTATTAATGATGATGGTTTGCCCGGGCTCATTCTGTAAATCGTTTGTCATAATTATTGTTGTTTAATGTTCCTACTCTTCTGGCTTTTCGGTGTCGCCCCGTTTATGCTGCGGTTTCTGGTCTCCGCGTTATTTTTGTGTTTATGAATTTATCGAGCGCTGCACCAATGCAGCCAGCAGGACTGTGCTCTGTCGTTTACCATTTAATATATTGGATCATCTTTACTTTAAAATTTGCTGTGTCAACAGCTGATTTTAGAAAAGTCAGGTCGCATTCCATTGGTCCCGATTCAATATAGTTTTCATCAAAGAAATTACCCAATCTTAGAAGCTTTATTCCAAATTGATACAGATTTTGTCTTGATGCAGGCTTGTCTCTCAGACGAAAGCACCTTCTTGATATATAATTATATTGTCCACTTTCAATTGCCTCGAAATACCAAGTTTCACCATCAATACAGGAAGATTCTTCTATACCCAAATTCCAGAAATTCAAATTATGAAGTTCTTTAGAAATACTGTTATACAAAGTGTCTGAGTATATTTTTGTACATGAATATAATAACACACCAGAATAATAACCGCCCTGACCATTTGTAATTTTTGAAGTAATGTAAGTTCTGTCATTTTTTTTCTCTAAAGTAATGCAGAAAGGTATTCTCCAACATGGATCAATAATCATTCTGATCCAGTACTTCGAACTGTCAATTTTTGAAGTATCTATATACGTTTCCTCAAAAGCATAAACCAAAGGGTTGTATTTATTTTTCGCCTTTATTTCATGATATAAGGAATCCATGAAAACCGTGAAATTCCACAACTTTTTTGGACTATTCACCTTTCCGCTGCTGTATCTGTATGCAATACTGTCCTGAAAGTATTTACGTTTCTGAGATTCTGACCAATTCTGGCAATTGTCATGAGATTTATTAGTACAGGAAGAAAACATCAAAGAGTATGATAATACAAAAAATAATATTCCAATGAAATTTCTCATAAATTGATATTGTTCTACTCTCTTATTGACCCAGACTGTTGTTGCTTAATAGTTATTAGTAATGTTCATTTTAGTTACACATCTTCCCCAACCCACAAAATCCCCATCCCAAATATAATAAATTTTTGATTATGTTTAATTAATTAACATTTGGGGTGAAGGCGTTTCGGCGTTTCGACAAGCTCAACGACCGAAACATGTTTCCATAATGACAAGGCTTGCTTACGTGATGATAAAGCTTGCTTCCGTAATGACAAGGCATGCTTCCGTAATGACAAAGCTTGCTTCCGTGATGACAAAGCATCCTTCCGTGATGACAAAGCATCCTTCCGTAATGACAAGGCTTGCTTTCGTGATGACAAAGCTTGCTTCGGTGAAGACAAGGCTTGCCACCGTAATGACAAGGCTTGCTTTCGTGATGAC
This sequence comes from Bacteroidota bacterium, assembly GCA_037133915.1. NCBI lineage: Bacteria > Pseudomonadati > Bacteroidota > Bacteroidota bacterium. The sequence continues at coordinate 9,928 of JBAXND010000073.1, read as the reverse complement.
AAGGCTTGCCACCGTAATGACAAGTCGTGGTACCGTATTAACAAAGCTTGCTTCCAAAATGTTTTCGCTTCCCTCCGTTTAGTTATCTCATCGGAACAGTTAGTTTTCGTACCGGAACAGTTCAAAATGCAGGTAATAAGTAATTAGCTGAAAGGGTGAAAGGTTTTTTGCTTTTAGCCTTAAGCCTTTACCCTTCAGCCCGCGTGTCACGCGTTACAAACACACGACAGCCTGGCAAGATTGTCTCTCGACTCACGATCCGTCAGGAGACGGATTTCGGCTACGCCTCAACTTATAACTAAATTACTACCGTTGCGGCGCATGATGCATTATCATTTTAATCAACATTATCCGTGCGCCGCCGGGAATAAATCACGCATTGGTTCTATTGTCATTAAACCCCTTCCGGGGTAATATTTCTTCTGAATTCTGTCTTCTGACTTCTTTCTTTTGACTCTCGACTCCCGACTCTCGACTCTCGACTCACGACTCAAGACTCACGACTTACGACTCTCGACTTACGACTAAATTACTATCTTTGCGGCATTATTAAAAAAGGTGTAAACCGCATATTTATTTTTTATGAAAAACGATAAACTGAAATTCGACTCAAAGCTTGTTCACTCAGGTACTACCGACGACCAGTACGGAAGCGCCGTCAGCCCAATCTATCAAACATCCACGTTTAAGTTCGAGAATGTTGAACATGGAGCAAAATGCTTCAGCGGCGAAGCCGACGGATACATTTACAGCCGTATCGGCAATCCTACCATCAATGCTCTGGAAAGTGCCGTAGCACTGCTCGAGAACGGCTACCGCGGCATTGCCACCTCATCGGGTATGGGTGCCATCAGCACCGTGTATTCCGCACTGCTGAGTCAGGGCGCACATCTGGTAAGCCACAACGCTGTGTATGGTCCTTCGCGCGGTATTATCGAGAATATCTATTCGAAGTTCGGCGTACAGGCATCGTATGTTGATTGTACCGACATCGAGAACATCAAAGCAGCCATTCGCCCCGAGACGAAGTTCATCTATATTGAAACGCCCGCTAACCCTACCATGGACATCATGGATATTGCTGCCTGCGCCGAACTGGCTCATGCACACAACATTCCCCTGGTGGTTGACAATACCTTCTGCAGTCCTTATCTGCAAAGACCTTTCGACCTCGGTGCCGACATCATCGTGCATTCCATGACCAAGTTCATCAACGGACATGCCGACGTGGTTGCCGGTATGATTATTACCCGCGACGAGAAGTATTACACTCCGCTTCGTACTACCATGGTGAACCTCGGTTTCAACATGGATCCGCATCAGGCATTTCTGGTACACCGCGGACTTACCACGCTGGCAATCCGCATAGAGCGTGCACAGCAAAATGCTATAAAGGTGGCCGAATTCCTTGAAAAACACCCGAAGGTATCGTGGGTAAAATATCCCGGACTGAAGTCGCATCCGCAATACGAACTCGGACGCAAACAGATGAGCGGTCCCGGCTGCCTCATCAGCTTTGAACTCAAGGGCGGACTGGAGGCAGGACGCATCATGCTCGACAACGTGAAGCTGGCAATCCTTGCCGTATCGCTGGGCGGTGTTGAAACCCTGATACAGCATCCGGCATCGATGACACATTCCAAGCTTTCGCAGGAAAAGCGCGTTGCAGCAGGCATCACCGACGGTCTTGTACGTCTCTCGGTAGGTATTGAAGACTGCGGCGACCTTATCGAAGACCTCGACCAGGCGATGAAGCTGATTTAATTTAATGAAGAACTAAAAACTAAGAACTAAGAATTTAAAGTACTATTACTATTTTCTTAGTCCTTTTGACTTTCTCCTCATTTTTAGCCCCCATATTCCGGGGGCTTTTTTGTTCTTTTACCTTCTTAAGGGATTAGGGGTTATTGTCTTCTGACTCCTGAATTCTGTCTTCTGACTTCTTTCTTTTGACTCTCGACTCACGACTCACGACTCACGACTAAATTACTACCGTTGCGGCGCATGATGCATTATCATTTTAATCAACATTTCCCGTGCGCCGCCGGGAATAAATCACGCATTGGTTCTATTGTCATTAAACCCCTTCCGGGGTAATATTTATTCTGACTCCTGTCTTCTGACTTCTTTCTTTTGACTCTCGACTCTCAACTCTCGACTCTCAACTCTCGACTCACGACTCTCGACTCACGACTCTCGATCCGTCAGGAGACGGATTTCGGCTACGCCTCAACTTTTTTTTCGTATATTTACAGGAAATGAAACAAAACACATCGACGCACGTACAATGCGCTAATATGATAAGTAAAATACATACTTTCAGAAGCTTGATGCTGGGTTTGTTGCTGTGCATGCTATCGGTTATTTCGCCTGCGCAGAAGGTGGCTCTGGTATTGAGCGGAGGGGGTGCCAAAGGCTGCGCACATATTGGTGTGCTCAAGGCGCTTGAAGAGTATGGAATCCCGGTGAGTTGTGTGGCAGGAACATCAATGGGCGCCATTATTGGTGGCTTATATGCATCGGGGTATTCGCCCGACGAAATGGAGAAGATTGTTACCAGTGAGGAGTTTCAGAACTGGGCATGGGGCGAGATTGAAGACAAATACATTTATTATTTCAAGGAAAAACCCGCCAACGGCTCGTGGATAAATTTCAAGTTTAATTACGACAGTGTATGGCAGTACAAGCTTCCTACCAATATTATTTCACCGTATCAGGTCGATTTCGGAATGATGTACTTTCTGGCTACGGCCGGTGCTGCTGCCAACAATAATTTCGACAGTCTGTTTGTCCCCTACCGCTGTGTGGCGTCTGATATTGCGGAGAAGAAGGCAGTGGTTTTCAGCAAGGGATATCTTCCGGAAGCGGTAAGAGCATCCATGACCTATCCATTTTATTTCAAGCCCATACGTGTAGACGGGAGGCTGCTGTTCGACGGAGGCATGTATAATAACTTCCCTGCCGACGTGGCATACAATGATTTTAATCCTGACATTATTATTGGAAGCAACGTAGCCTCTAATAGCGCTGCGCCCGAGGATGGAGACCTCATCAATCAGATACAGAATATGCTGATGGTGAATACCAATTATGATGTGGTGTGCGATAACGGTGTAATGATAACGCCCAGACTGCCGCATACGCAGGAATTTGATTTCAGCGAAGCCGATGCGCTGATACAGGCAGGTTATGACGCTACGGTAGCGAAGATGGCGGAGATACGCAAATCGGTTTACGATACGGTGAAAAAAGCGGATGTGGATGCCAGGCGCAAACGGTTCAACGATAAAAAACCACCGCTGGTATTCGACAGTATCGGTATCGACGGATTGAACAAGGTACAGTCGTTTTATATTTATAAACTGCTGTTGCACCGCTCGCGGAAGATTAATGCGGAAGACCTGAAAGTTGAGTATTTCAAATTGCTTGCCGATGATAAAATAGAATCCATTTATCCGAAAGCGCTATTCAACAAGAATAAAGGACTTTTTGATTTAAACTTACGGATAAACCGTGATAAGAATTTTCTGGCGCAGTTTGGCGGAATCATTTCGTCGGGACCTATTAACGGTGCCTATCTGGGGATTGAGTACAAGAACCTTGGAGCCTCTGCGGTAACCCTGCACCTCGATTCATATATTGGAAGGTTTTACAGCGCACTTTCGTTCAAGACACGGCTTGATTTCCCGACTGCACTGCCCTTTTATTGGGAAACATCGGTGGTGCTGCATCAGTGGGATTATTTCAAAACCACCACCCGCTTTTTTGAAGATAAGAAGCCGTCATATCTCATCCAGAATGAATTTGATGTGGAAACGAGTCTTGCTTTTCCGATGCACAATAAAGGGAAGTTTGAGTTTGGCGGTACCATGGCACGGCTCAAGGATTCGTATTATCAGACCAATATTTTTGTACGGACAGATACGGCAGACCGCACCTATTTCAACATGTTCACGCCTTTTGTAATGGTGGAGCGCAAAACCCTGAACGAAAAGCAATACGCATACAGTGGCACCAACCTTATGGCAGAACTCAGGTATATAACGGGTAAAGAGACTTGTGATCCGGGCTCTACCGCTATTTACCCTCAAAAGTACAGCAAGCAGCACCAGTGGTTCCAGTTCCGAATTCTGTATGATAATTATTTCAGAAGAGTCGGGCCCCTGCGACTGGGCTTCTATGGCGAAGGCATGTTCTCTACCAAGCCGCTGTTTAACAATTATACAGCAAGCATACTGGGGACTCCGGCCTTTCAGCCCACACCCGAAAGCAAGACCATATTCCTGCCGAACTACCGGGCGCCGATTTACGCTGCGGCAGGATTAAAGGGAATTGTAACGCTTTACAAAAAGATTCATTTCCGTGCCGAAGGCTATATATTTCAGCCATGGAAAGAGATTCGCAAAAATGCTGACCTAACGGCCGCTTACGGCAGTCCTCTTGAAGACAGATACTTCATGGCAAATGCGGCTTTGGTATATCACAGCCCCGTATGCCCGATCAGCCTGAGCTTTGGATATTTCCCGGGAAGCGACGATCCTTATTCCTTTATGTTCAATATCGGATATATAATATTTAATCGCAGAGCTCTCGATTGATTCGGATTAAAAAAATTGCTATTTTTGTATTCTAAAGCTAACTTCCACCGGAACATTTCGGATTTAAGGAATGTTCTGGATTTTTTTTAATATAAGTCGTCCTTTAATTATGGAACAACCCTTACAGAATCCTGAGAATGCTGAAAACATTCAGGATGAGAACAACGCATCAATTGAAGTAACAAACGAGAGTACTTCTTCTACCGAAAACCTCCCTGAAAAAAGCGAGGTAACCGAAACAGAGATCAATGCAGCACCAGAGGCTATTGTTGAACAGCCGGTCGTTGCAGAAGAGATTGCAGAGGTTGAAAATGCAGCAGAGAACCACTCGGCTGCCAATCCTTTAACCGATGAACCGCTTGAAGAAGCGGTAGTGCCTGTCGCTCTTACGGAAGAACCCGTAACAGAAGTGGCAGATGCTGAATTTACCAGCGAAGCAGCAGCAGAAGAATCGGCCGAAGAAAAACCCAAAGCAAAGAAAAGCAGCACTAAAAAGCCCGCCAAAGAACATGAGGCTGATGAGGTCGCTGCGCTTGCTGCCGAGGCAGAAAAAGAAGCCGAACCGGAACCCGATTATGCAACCTTCTCAAAAGAGCAATTGGTAACAGTACTTGAAGAAACTGTTGCTACCGCCGATGTTGCAAAACTCAAAAACAGGGTGTCGCTGGTTAAGGTGGCTTTTCTGAATATTGTTAAAGAAGAAAAGAAAAAACACTTCGACGACTTCATAGCCGAAGGCGGAGTGAAAGAAGAATATATACCCTGCGTTGAGCCTCTCGAAGAAAAATTCAAGGCGGCTTTTGATATCTATAAAGAGAAAAAAGGAAAAGCCGACAAGGAACAGGAAAAAGTAAAACAGGAAAATCTGAAAGATAAGATTCAGATTCTTGCCGAGCTGAAAGTGCTTGTTACTTCGGAAGAAAGCCTGAAAAAGACTTACGACGAATTTAAACTACTGCAGGACCGCTGGAAAAATTCAGGTCCGGTTCCTCGTGAAGAGATAAATAACCTTTGGCAGAATTACCATTTCCTTACCGAGAAATTCTTTGATAAGGTTAAAATCAACAAGGAACTCAAAGACCTTGACCTGCGCAAAAATCTGGAGCTGAAAATGCAGATATGCGAAAAGGCCGAAGAGTTGTTGCTTGATAAATCCATTACCCGTTCGTTCAAACAGCTGCAGCGTTACCACGAAGAGTGGAAGGAAATAGGTCCGGTTCCTCAGGATAAGAAAGACGAAATCTGGGAACGATTCAAAACCGTAAGCGATAAGATTAACGAGCAGCGTAAGGAATATTACGAAAAAGTATCGTCGGAACAGGAAGATAACCTGATGGCCAAGACAGCGCTTTGCGAAAAGCTTGAAGCCATAACTACTTCCGATATTATGACGGTAAATGAGTGGAAAGAAAAAACCGATGCCGTATCAGAGATTCAGCAGTTGTGGGAATCGCTGGGCCGTGCACCTGCCAACTCCAACGATCATGTATGGACACGCTTCAGAGCAGGGATGAATGCTTTTTATGATCACAAAAAAGAATTTTTCTCGGAGCTTAAAGACGGTCAGACGAACAATTACAATCTTAAAGTGGATCTCTGCGTTCAGGCAGAAGCACTGAAAGATAACGATAACTGGAAACAAACTACCATGGCGCTGCTGAAGCTGCAGGACGAATGGAAAAAGATTGGTCCGGTTCCGCGCAAGTTCTCCGATAAAATATGGAAACGCTTCAGAGGTGCCTGTGATGAGTTTTTCAAGAGAAAGGCAGAATACTTCTCCAATGTTCAGGGCATGGAGCAGGAAAACCTGACGAAAAAAGAAGAGCTCATCAAGCAGGTTATTGACTTTGAAATTCTGGACGATAAAACAGAAAATCTGAACGCACTCAAGAATTTCCAGCGCGCGTTTATGGAAGTCGGTCACGTTCCCATGGATCATAAAGACAGGCTTCATACGGAATTCCGCACAGCCATCAACAACCTGATGGATAAGCTGAAGATATCGCAGGTAGAGATGAACACCCTGAATTTCAAGAGCCGTATAGAAAATCTGAAAGGTGGCCCCGATTCAGGCAAAATGCTCAGCAAAGAACGCAGCAGTATCGAAGTTCAGGCAAGCCGTCTGAAATCGGATATTCTGTTATGGGAAAACAACCTCGGTTTCTTTGCCAACTCCAAAAATGCAAGTATACTGAAAGAAGAATTCGAAAAGAAAATTCATAATGCCAAACAGGAGCTGTTGCTTCTTGAAGCAAAAGTGAAAATGCTTGCAAAGCAGGATAATGAAGACCGGAAGAAGTAAGGCGAATCTACCCCCAGCCCCCTTAAAAAGGGGGCTTTTTTTTTCTTTTTCCTTTAGGCACTGACTTCTTACCCCACTCACGACTCTCGACTCTTGACTCTTGACTCTTGACTCACGACTCACGACTATTATCTGATTTTCGTCAGAATACATCAGCATTAGCCAATATTTAATGCAATCCATTATTTAGAACGAATTAAAATTGCTATTTTTGCATGAGCAACGGCATTTGGGATAATGCTGTGCATACAATGATAAGATAAGTATAAAACACGGTCATAAAATATTGGAATTATGTTATTAAAAATTGAGAACCTACGGGTTTCCATCAACGGCAAAAAGATTATCAAAGGTCTTGATTTGCAGGTGAACGAAGGCGAAGTACACGCCATCATGGGACCGAACGGCACGGGCAAAAGCACGCTGGCATCGGTTATAGCAGGCAAGGAAATGTTCGAAGTTACCGACGGAACCATTGAATACAACGGTCGCAATCTGATGGATTTGCCTGTTGAGGACCGTTCGCGCGAAGGAATCTTTCTCGGCTTTCAGTATCCGGTTGAGATACCGGGCGTGAGCATGACCAATTTCATGAAGACAGCTATTGATGAGCATCGCAAATACAAAGGACTTCCCGCACTTTCGGGTGCCGACTTCCTGAAGATGATGGATGAAAAAAAGAAACTGGTAGAGATACAGGACAAGCTGGCAAACCGTTCGGTAAACGAAGGATTTTCAGGTGGCGAAAAGAAGCGCAACGAAATCTTTCAGATGGCCATGCTTGAACCGAAGCTTGCCATACTCGACGAAACCGATTCAGGTCTTGATATTGATGCGTTGAAAATTGTTGCCAACGGCGTGAACAAATTACGCAGGTCGGATAATGCATTTCTTGTGATTACGCACTATCAGAGGCTTCTCGACTATATCGTTCCCGATTTTGTACATGTTCTTTTTGAAGGACGTATTGTAAAATCGGGCGGTAAAGAACTCGCGCTTGAACTCGAAGCAAGAGGATACGACTGGATTAAACAGGAACAGGAAAGCTTAAACAGTTAAATCATGAAAATGGAATTTAAGCATGTTCCTTCGCGGGAAAATCTCGTTGCATTGTTCAACAGTGCAAAAAATACCATCAGCACATGCGATCCCGCATTTATGGGAGGCGTCAGAGAAAAGGGAATTGCAACCTTCGAGCAGCTTGGGTTTCCTACAAAGCAGCTGGAAGAATGGAAAAGCACCAGTCTGGCCGATTCGCTCAAAACGGAATATACTTTCTATCTCAGCCCGCACGATAAAAACGTGAAGGTTGAGCAAATTTTCCGCTGCGAGATTCATAATTTCGGAACCTACCTTTATACTCAGCTGAACGGCTGGTATTATTACGAAGATGCCCCGTTGACAAAACTTCCCGACGGTGTTATTATCGGAAGCTTTGCTGCTGCCATCAAACAATATCCCGAACTGGTTGAAAAGCATTACGGTCGTTATGCCGATATAAACACCAACGGGCTTATTGCCCTCAATACCGCCTTTGCGCAGGACGGCATGTTTATTTATGTTCCGGATGGCGTGAAGGTAGAGAAGCCTCTACAGATGGTAAATGTGGTGGATACTCCCGACAGTGTTTTCATACAGCCGCGCAATCTGGTTATTCTGGGCAAGAACAGTAAACTCACACTGGTGCATTGCGACGATTCCATCAGACATGAGCGCAGTTTTATCAATGCCGTTACCGAAGTATTCTGTGACGAAGGTTCTGAAATTGATTACTACAAACTGCAGAACAAAGACGACCAGTCGACCGTTATCAATAATAACTTTTTTCATCAGAAAGATAACAGCATCATCACCACCAATACACTTACGCTGAATGGCGGAATGATACGCAACGAAACGCGTGTAGCTATTGATGGCAGCGGCTGTCTTGCCAATGTTTACGGGCTTTATCTTACCGATGGTAAGCAGCATACCGATAATCAGGTTTATATTGATCATATTAAACCCGGAAGTTCCAGCTTTGAATTGTTCAAAGGCATTCTGGATGATGACGCAAGCGCCGTATTCAGCGGGCATGTGCTGGTACGCCGCGACGCGCAGAAAACTGTTGCCATGCAGAACAACCGTAACATTTTACTTACCGATACGGCCATTATCAACACCCAGCCTTTTCTGGAAATTTATGCCGATGACGTAAAATGCAGCCACGGTGCTACCGTCGGGCAACTCGACCCTGATGCCATGTTCTATATCAAATCGCGGGGTATCTGCGACCGTAATGCCAAGATGCTTCTCCTGTATGCCTTTGCAGCGGAAGTGGCAAATAAAATTCAGATAGAAGTTTTACGCGAACGCATAGATTCCATGATTGTAAAACGTCTGAAAGGCGAACTCTCTATTTGCGATGCCTGTAACCTTCACTGCAAAGACAACGATGCCATTACCTTTGAGATAGACATGAGTAAAATACAGTAGTTAGTAGTAAGACACAAGACGTAAGACAAAAGACAAAAGACAAAAAAAGGAATAGTGTGATGATGGCAAGCACCTGTCGTCTGAATTGATTCTTTTCAATTTAAAATTTATCATTTTTAACAAATAACAATGTCCTTAGAATTAGATTTAGATAGCATACGACCCATGTTTCCGGCACTGCACCAGCAGGTCTATGGCCGCGACCTTGTATATTTTGATAATGCAGCTACCACTCAAAAGCCACAGCAGGTTATTGATGCACTGGATCATTATTATTCAGTTCAGAACAGCAATATTCACCGGGGAGTTCATTATCTGAGCCAGCAGGCTACCGTAGCTTTTGAAGAATCGCGTAAGGATATCTGCCGTTTCATAAATGCGGCTCATGCTCATGAAATAATTTTCACACGCGGCACAACGGAGGCCATAAACCTTGTGGCATCGTCATTTGGTAAGAAATTCCTTAAAAAGGGTGATGAGGTAATAATCACAGGCATGGAACATCATTCCAACATTGTTCCCTGGCAGATGTCGTGCGAAGAACACGGCGCTT
>JBAXND010000072.1 GCA_037133915.1 Bacteroidota bacterium | reverse complement strand
AAGCCGGGCTTATGCTTCGGCTTCTTTCAAACTTTTACCGGACAACAGTGATTTCCTTTTATGGAGTTCATCTCCCTGCCAACTCTTTTATTGCCTTCACAGGGTCTTTGGCTGAAAACACGGAGTTTCCTGCAACTAGGACATCGGCTCCGGCGGTGATTAGTTTTGGCGCATTCTCAATACAGACTCCTCCGTCGATTTCAATTTTTGCTTCTGATTGTGAATGAAGGATTAGATTTTTCAACTCACTTATTTTGGCGTATGTGTGTTCAATGAATTTTTGTCCGCCAAAACCCGGATTTACCGACATGAGCAGAACAAGGTCAACATCGGTAATGATATCATGCAGCATGCTTACGGGAGTATGTGGATTTAGCACAACGCCGGCCTTTACACCTGCTGCTTTTATTTGCTGAATGGCACGGTGAAGGTGACGGCAGGCCTCGTAGTGAATGCTTATTACATGAGCGCCTGCTTCGGCAAAACGATTGATATAATGTTCCGGTTCAACAATCATAAGATGCAGGTCGAGCGGCTTTTTGGAAAGTGCCGCAACTGCTTTGATAACGGGAAAACCGAATGAAATATTGGGTACAAACACTCCGTCCATGATATCAAGATGAAGCCAGCCGGCATCGCTCTGATTTATCATTGCAATGTCGGCACCAAGATTGGCAAAATTGGCAGAGAGGAGTGAGGGTGCTATCAGAACAGCCATATCAAGTTAGTTTTGCCCTCAAAAATACCTTAATCCGGCGGATTATCCGAGATAGGATTTCAGATTTTTGCAGCGCGAAGTATGTTTAAGCCTTCGAATGGCTTTTTCTTTTATCTGGCGTACGCGTTCTCTTGTAAGGTCGAACTGTTCCGCTATTTCTTCAAGTGTAAGTGGGTGCTTGCCGTTCAAACCGAAGTACAACCTGATAACATCGGCTTCGCGCGGAGTAAGCGTTGAAATGGCGCGCTCTATCTCTTTTCTCAGCGAGTCGAACAACAATCCGTCTTCAGGGGTTTGCCCGTCTTCACTGCGAAGCATATCATACATCGTGGTGTCCTCGCCACTGATCATGGGTGCGTCCATTGATACATGCCTTCCCGAATTCTTCATCGATTCTTTTACTTCTGCTTCTGATATATCAAGCAGTTCAGCAATTTCTTCCGGATTCGGCTCGCGCTGATTCGATTGTTCAAAAGCGGCAAACGCTTTATTGATGCGGTTTATCGCACCTATTTTATTTAAAGGGAGTCGTACAATACGCGATTGTTCGGCCAGAGCCTGTAATATCGACTGACGAATCCACCATACAGCATATGATATAAATTTGAAACCGCGTGTTTCGTCGAATCGCTGTGCAGCTTTTATCAGACCCAGATTGCCTTCGTTGATAAGGTCAGGAAGACTCAGTCCTTGATTCTGGTATTGTTTTGATACGGAAACAACAAATCTCAGATTGGCTTTCGTAAGCCGTTCAAGTGCTAAAATGTCGCCTTGTTTAATGCGTTGTGCAAGTATCACTTCTTCTTCTGCCGTTATCAGCTCAACTTTGCCGATTTCCTGCAAATACTTGTCAAGTGATGCTGTTTCCCTGTTGGTAACCTGCTTTGTAATTTTTAACTGCCTCATACGTTGTTCAGTTTGTTGATAAAATCGGGTTGTGTACGCAGAGCATGTATAAAAGGTTTCAGCAAGTTTGCTTATTATGCTGTTTGATAATTTAGGGGAGAAAATAAAAAAGCAACTCCCTTTTTCCTATGGATACAGGACAGGAGTTGCTTGTTAAAGGGTGCTTTCAGCAAAGAAAGTATTCTGAAAATTTATTCGTTTGCCGGTTTTTCAAGTAAGGCTTTGCGCGATAACTTCATCTTGCCGGTTTTCTTGTCAACTTCAATCAGTTTTACTTCAACAGTATCGCCAACATGAAGTACTTCTTCTACTTCTTTGATGCGTTTCCAGTCGATTTCCGAAATATGCAGCAGTCCGTCTTTTCCCGGAAGAATTTCAACGAAGGCGCCAAATGCCTGAATGTTTTTTACAACACCTTTGTAAATCTCACCAATCTCAGGCTGAGCAACAATCATTTTTATACGGCGTTTCACTTCTTCGATTGAATCGAGGTTGTTTGAAACGATATCAATGATGCCAAATTCGCCCATTTCCTGAATAACAATGGTTGATTTGGTGTCGTTCTGCATTTCCTGAATAATCTTGCCACCCGGGCCTATCACAGCACCGATGAATTCTTTAGGAATGGTCATCTTGACGATGCGTGGTACATGAGGTTTGTAGTCTTCGCGGGGAGCAGGCATCACTTCGGTAATTTTATCCATGATGTATAAACGACCGCGACGGGCCTGTTCCAGCGCTTCGGCAAGAATCTCATATTTGAGACCTTCAATCTTGATGTCCATCTGGCAGGCTGTAATACCATCGCGGGTACCACAAACTTTGAAGTCCATGTCGCCAAGATGATCTTCGTCACCAAGAATATCTGAAAGAACAACGTAGCGGCCACTATCATCGGTAATAAGTCCCATGGCTATACCTGAAACAGGTTTGGGTATTTTAACGCCTGCATCCATAAGCGCGAGTGTGCCGGCACATACAGTTGCCATTGATGATGAACCATTCGATTCAAGGATATCGGAAACAACGCGAACGGTGTAAGGATTAATTTCACCACCGGGCAGTACAAATTTCAATGCACGTAATGCCAGATTGCCGTGTCCTACTTCGCGTCGGCCAAGGCCTCTCATTTGTTTCACTTCGCCTGTAGAAAATGGAGGGAAGTTATAATGCAGCATGAAGTTTGTTTTTCCTTCTATGGTAGCTCCGTCAACAATTTGTTCGTTGAGTTTGGAACCAAGGGTAACTGTAGTCAGTGATTGTGTTTCGCCGCGTGTAAAAATTGCAGAACCATGAGCTGTGGGTAAATAATCCACCTCGCACCATATGGGTCTGATTTCGTCAAGTACGCGTCCGTCTAAACGTTTGCGGGTATCCAGCATGCAATTGCGTATGGCTTCTTTTTCAATTGCATGGAAATAGCGTTTGAACATGGGCATTTTTGCAGCTTTATCCTCTTCGGTCATTGTTGCAAGAAATTCTTCGGCAATGGCATCCAGTTCAGCTTTGCGCTGATGTTTGTTTGCAATGCCTTTTGATGCCATATCATAAACCTTCTGAAATGCAAAAGTTTTTATGGCAGCTTCCAGTTCGGCGTCGTTCTCTTCGTGGTTGTATTCGCGTTTAACTTTTGATTTCTCAACCATTTCCATAAGGTCGAGCTGTGCCTGGCACTCTATTTTAATAGCTTCGTGTGCAAATTTCATGGCTTCAACGAGGTCGTTTTCCGAAACTTCCTTCAATTCGCCTTCAACCATCATAATATCTTTCATGTTGGCTGCCACCATAATATCGATGTCTGCGCTCTGCAGTTCGGTAATTGTTGGGTTGATGGTAAGTTTTCCGGCAACCCTGCCAACGCGTACTTCCGAAATAGGACCGTGGAAGGGAATATCAGAAACCATCAAAGCTGAAGAAGCGGCAAGGCATGCAAGTGCATCGGGTAAAACGTCTGTTTCGCCCGATATCATGGTGATAAGAACCTGTGTTTCTGCATGATAATTATCTGGAAAGAGGGGGCGAAGTGCACGGTCAACAAGGCGTGAAATCAATATTTCGTATTCTGAGGGTCTTGCTTCGCGTTTAAAAAATCCGCCGGGGAAACGACCTGTTCCGGCGTATTTTTCCTGATAATCTACGGAAAGGGGCATGAAATCGGTATGGGGTGCGGCTTCTTTTTTTGAAACTACTGTGGCAAGCAACATGGTATTACCCATCCTTACGACAACTGCGCCGTCAGCTTGTTTTGCCAGCTTGCCTGTTTCAATCGTGATGGTCCTTCCATCATCCAATGTGAAGCTTTTTGAAATTCCTTGTACTGTCATAAAATTTACGTTTAATAAAATGGACTAAAAAGTGCGTTAAAAATACAAAAAAAGGCAATTGGTTAATTGCCTTTTCCTTTATTGAGAATATTATCTTATTTCCTGATATTCAGTTTTTTGATAATGCTGCGATAGCGTTCAATATCTTTTTCTTTCAGATAATCCAGTAACCGCCTTCTTTTACCTACAAGCTGAACCAGTGAACGGCGGGTTACGGTGTCTTTCTTTTTTTCTTTCAGGTGACCTGTAAGATGTTGAATGCGAAACGTAAACAGCGCTATTTGTCCTTCGGATGAGCCGGTGTCAAATTCTGATTTTCCGTATTCTTTAAAAAGATTCTTTTTTAATTCAGGTGTCAGATACATAATATAATAATATTAAAAATTCTATTAAAATGGTGTGCAAAGGTAAAATTTTTATTTTAATCTGTCACGAAATGTAAAAAAAAAATATCCTTTGTCAGGGTACAAATCCTAATTCTGAAGTGTATTGCCCGTTAATAACCTCTGTTGCAGTAAGCCCGGACATCGAAAAGCCACGGAGAACTTTAGTATGACGGCATGAAAAAATTCCGATGCCGTTACCGATGTTGGTATAAACGGGCCTTTCCTGAATGATGCTTGTGGAAGGACGATTTAAATCAATGTATGTGCTAAGTTCATCACCGCCAACGGATAACATGAAATCCACCTTGCCGATTTTGCGTTCAAGATTATTGTCGACTTTAATGGCACCCTGAAGAATTTTAAAAAAGGTTTCTCCGTTGTAACTGCTTAGCAGGGTTTCTTTGCCATCGAGCTTGGCCGATTTTTGCGAAGGTAAAATCCAGTCAACATATTTTGTAGAATCAACTGCAAGGGTCGTTTTATTGATTTCGGTATAATGAAAGCGGATTGTTGGTTCGTAAAGTCGCCCGTTCACCGCTCCATCCCATTTCGCTTCACCATCGATATATTTACCTGCAGGGGTAATAAAACTGATTTGGGGATTTATGGAATAATACAATGGGGAAAGAATGTTAAAATCTTTCACCAGCAATGTTTCTGCCGTTACTTCTTTGCCCGTTTCGGTATTGGTTATCGTGAGCTTGTAACGCCTGTCCTCATTCAAGGCTTTATGAAAAACATATACTTTTTGTGTGGGACTGTAAAATGCACCTGATTCTTTGTTATTAATAATGGTATCGTTCAAATAGGCAAACCAGGTGCGCGTGCCATTGTTATATTCTTCTATCTTGACCTGAATTTCAGAATTGTAATTACTGTTGGCCGGGTCGGTAGCCATTACCAGCGCATTTTGCTCTCCTAAAAACGCTTTGGTGATTTTGATGTAATGTGTTGTTTCTGCCTGATCCAGAAGACCATAAACCACCGTAATATCCTTTTGTTCGGCATTGATGTCAAAATCCGTTTTGCACGAATTGAGCACACCTATTAGTAATATAGTCAGCAACGTAAAAAAAACACGTTTCATCACACTAAGCTTCTTTAGCTTGAATAAACTCATTCCTTTTTGATTTATTGCAGCAAATGTATAGAATTATTAACAAATGGCAGGAGCCAAAGTCATCATTTTTGAAATAATCAGGAATTATTTTGCCCGTTCTGCAATACATTCCTAATTTTGCTGCGAAGAAATTAATACCTGTCAGGAAAAAACTACTCACCGTTTAATAAATCTCAACGCCATGTCAACAGAAGGTGCAAGCAGGATAAACAAAGTTACAACGCATGTTTTGCAGGAAATGAAACTGCGCGGAAAAAAAATCGCTATGCTTACGGCTTATGATTATTCCTTTGCCCGCATTCTGGACAGTGCCGACATTGACGTGATTTTAGTGGGCGATTCAGCCTCAAACGTAATGGCAGGTCATTCGTCCACATTGCCTATTACCCTCGACCAGATGATTTACCACGGCGAAAGCGTTATGCGTGCCGTTAAACGTGCACTGGTGGTTGTTGATATGCCATTTGGTACGTATCAGGGAAATTCAAAGAAGGCGCTTTCATCTGCCATTCGGATTATGAAAGAATCAGGCGCCGATGCCGTGAAACTTGAAGGCGGACGCGAAGTGCTGGATTCTATTGACCGGATACTCTCAGCCGGTATACCGGTTATGGGGCACCTCGGGCTTACCCCGCAAAGCATTCATAAATTCGGAACTTATGTTGTTCGTGCTACTGATGATAAAGAAGCTCAAAAACTTATTGAAGACGCGCATTTACTTGATAAAGCAGGCTGTTTTGCCATTGTACTTGAAAAGATTCCCGCGAAACTGGCAACTCAGGTAACCGGCGAGATTAATACACCCACTATTGGTATTGGAGCCGGAAGCGGTGTTGATGGACAGGTGCTGGTGCTGCACGATATGCTGGGTCTGAATACGGAATTCTCACCCCGTTTTTTACGTCGCTATCATAATTTGATTGAAGAGGTAAGGGGTGCAGTGAGCGCTTATATTCGAGACGTAAAAGCCGTAGATTTTCCAAACGATCGCGAACAATATTGATTTGAATTTTATACGCCTGTAACTGCCGCATAATTTCCAATGATGCAAAAACACCCATCTTTACCACCCGATGTAATTTTTGAGGATAATCATATTATTGCCGTAAACAAACGGCCATCTGAAATTGTGCAGGGCGACAAAACCGGTGATTTGCCGCTGAGTGAACTGCTGAAAATCTATATCGCAAAAAAATACAACAAGCCCGGCGAAGCATTCCTGGGAGTGGTTCATCGCATTGACCGCCCGGTTTCGGGTATTGTAATTTTTGCCCGCACCAGCAAAGCCCTGAGCCGTTTGAATGAGATGCTGCGCGACCATCTGATAAAAAAAACGTACTGGGCAATTGTAAAAGAAAAACCGCCCAAAGACAGCGATCGTCTGGTGCATTTTATTCTTCGGAAAGAAAAAGAAAACAAATCATACATAGCCCATGAGAACGCGAAAGATGCGTTGCGCAGCGAACTCAGCTATAAAGTTATTTCGTCGAGTGAACGATATTACTTATTGGAAGTGGAGCTGCATACCGGCCGCCACCACCAGATCAGAGCACAACTGGCTGCTATTGGCTGCCCCATAAAAGGCGATTTGAAATACGGCTATTCACGCTCAAACCCGGACGCATCTATCTGTTTGCATGCACGGCGCGTTTCCTTTATTCATCCTGTGAAGAAAGAAGAAGTGGTGCTTACAGCGCAGCCACCCGACGATAAACTTTGGAATTTCTTTGTAGCGAATACCCTATAAAAAGATTAATAAATTTTCAATAGGTGCATCATTTGCTTTTATCTTCTAAATGCGTTAGTTTTGTGACAAAATAGCGGGGAATGACAAAATCATCGAAACCGGGTCTGGGCGTTTTCGGACGAAGAAATAATGGTAAGAGTTCATTGATAAATGCCCTTGCAGAACGGGAGTTGTCTCCGGTATCCGAGATTTCGGGTACCACCGCAGAACCCGTAATGATACCCATGATTATTCCCGGCATTGGTCCCGTGATGATTTTTGATACACCCGGTATTGATGAAGTAGGTGACGCGGGTGAAAAGAAAATGATTAAGACACTGGATACGCTTAAATCCGTTGACCTTGCCATTCTCGTAATTTCCGACAATCTTTTTGCCGAACCTGAACGTAAACTTATTGAACGATTTCTCGAGTTCTCGGTACCTTTTGTTGTAGTGCACAATCGCAGCGACCTTGCTGAACTTACGCAGCAAATGAAAAACATGATTGAGAAGGCATTTCAAACAGAGGTTGTGGACTATAATTCCCTTTTTCCGGTAAATACAGTTTCTCTTGTAAAAGCAATTAAAAGAGCAATTCCCGAATCGGCCTATTTGCAAAAATCAATGGTGGCCGATATGATAAAACCGGGTGAACTGGTGCTTCTGATTACCGGTGCCGATGGTGAAGGTGCAGCCGGGCATCTGCAGACGATTCAGCTGCAGCTTCTGCACGACGCACTTGAAACAGATGCTTTGGTGGCTGTGGTAAAAGAACGTGAGGCCGAGCGGACAGGGCGCAAACTTATTCCCAGACCCAGATTGGTCGTGGTCGAAGATTATTTTTTACAACGTGCCCACAATATGTTTCCTTGGGATACAGTGCTTTCAAGTTTCAGCATTCTCAACAGTCGCCACAAAGGTAATTTTGAACATTTACTGAAAGGAACACCTGCACTTTCTGAACTTAAGGACGGAGATGCAATTTTATTTTTACGTGGATGCGGCCTGGGAATTTCGTGCAATGATGAAGTGCGCGCCGATCTTGCAGGTCGTATATGCCGGTTTTCAGGTAAAGCACTTGATTTCTCTGTAACGCCTACGCTTGTTGGTTTAAAAACTGACCTGAGCAAATTTGCAATGATTGTTCAATGTGACGGCTGTTCATTAACACGCGGTCAAATGGTGAATTATCTCAAACCTGCTGTCGATGCAGGAATTCCGGTCACGAGTTCCGGAATGGCCATGGCGTGGCTGTCGGGCGTTTTTGAACGCCTTATGAAGCCTCTTTTCCACAAAGAAAATACCCTCTTATAAGCTCCGGGATTTCCTGTGCTTGCCCAATGCGTTTTATTTAAGTTTAAAATGCTGTATTGAGCAACCAACTGAATATGTGTACATTTTTTTTATGGATAATCGCAATCGAAGTATGAAATTTTGGAGTCTAAAAACAAATGTTATAATAAACACAAATTTCAAACGTTTTGTGCTTAACAAATTTTAACAGCAGCCTTAACATTTTTTAACAATGAGTGCTTGACATATCATGAGCCTCTTAATATTTTTGCAGTCAATTTTTACAAAAAATAATAAACTCTATGCAAGAAGTAATTGATATCCGCGAATTGAACGACAGAATACAAAGGGAAAGCGCCTTTGTAGATATTATCACAGCGGAAATGGGTAAAGTCATTGTGGGACAAAAACACATGGTAGAGCGACTGCTCATCGGGCTGCTGTCCAATGGTCACATTTTGCTTGAAGGGGTGCCCGGACTTGCAAAAACACTGGCCATAAAAACACTCGCAGGCATTATAGATGCGAAGTTCAACAGGATACAGTTTACTCCTGATTTGCTGCCTGCCGACCTTGTCGGGACAATGATTTACAGCCAAAAAAATGAAGAATTCACGGTGCGCAAAGGACCCATCTTCGCTAACTTTATTCTCGCCGACGAAATAAACCGCTCTCCGGCAAAAGTGCAGAGCGCCCTGCTCGAGGCTATGCAGGAAAAACAAGTCACCATTGGTGATCGTACCTACCCGCTCGACGAGCCTTTTCTGGTACTTGCTACGCAAAATCCCATTGAACAGGAAGGAACCTATCCGCTGCCCGAAGCACAGGTTGACCGGTTTATGCTCAAAGTCATCATTTCATATCCTTCTAAGGAAGAAGAGAAATTGATTATGCGGCAGAATGTGACAGCAAAAAATACTGCAACCAATGTAGCCATAAAACCCGCTGATATCCTTAATGCCAGAAATATTGTCCGTGAAGTGTATGTGGATGAAAAGATAGAAAATTATATTACGGATATTGTGTTCGCATCGCGTTATCCTGAAAAATATAACCTTAAGAAATTTCAGGGATTGATTAATTACGGTGCATCTCCACGTGCAAGCATCTACATGGCTATGGCCGCCAAAGCATACGCATTCATAAAAAGAAAAGGATACGTTTATCCCGAAGATGTTCGTGCAGTGTGCCACGATGTTCTGCGCCACCGCATCGGTCTCACCTACGAAGCCGAAGCAGAGAACATCACTACTGAGGATATTATCAACGAAATTCTGAATACCGTTGAAGTACCTTAGGCGAGGCTGTGAATGGAATTCAGTAATTAATTCAACATTGGAAGAATTGTGGAAACGGCTGAACTGCTAAAGAAAGTACGTAAGATAGAGATTAAGTCGCGTGGACTCACCAACCAGATATTTTCGGGGCAGTACCATAGCGCTTTTAAAGGGCGCGGTATGGCTTTTAGCGAAGTACGCGAATACCAGTTCGGTGACGATATCCGCTCAATAGACTGGAATGTTACTGCTCGTTTCAATCACCCCTACATTAAAATATTTGAAGAAGAGCGCGAACTTACCGTGATGCTGCTTATTGATGTGAGTGGTAGCAATTCTTTCGGTACAAACGCGCAACTCAAACGTGACCTTGTTACCGAAATAGCAGCTGTACTTGCTTTTTCGGCTATTCAAAATAATGATAAGGTAGGTGTGATATTCTTCAGTGATAAAATTGAAAAGTTCATCCCGCCTAAAAAAGGGCGTTCACACATACTCAGAATTATCAGAGAATTACTGAGGTTTGAACCTGAAAGTCACGAAACATCGATTTCTGAAGGATTGAAATACCTTACGAATGCCATTAAAAAGCGATGTACTGCTTTTCTTGTTTCTGACTTTATGGACGATAAATTCAGCGATGCAATCAAAATTGCGGCACGCAAACATGATTTAATTGGCATCCGCATTAACGATCGCCGCGAAATGAAAATGCCTGACGTCGGGCTGATTCGCGTTCGCGACCTCGAATCAGGAAAGCAATACTGGGCAGATACATCTTCGCGCGATTTCCGCGAAAGCTATTATTATGCCTGGTCAAAACGAGAGCGTATGCTTAATGATGTGTTTATCAAATGCGGAATTGACGTGGCATCGGTGAGTACCGGAGAAGATTATATCAAAGCAATAACGAGGATTTTCAAAAAAAGAGGCGCACGTTTTTAATGAAAAAATACTGCACAAATAATATCCCGATGAGCGCTGCGTGGCTGAAGAAAATAGTGTTCGTATTCATTTTAATAGCTGCAAATGCGAACAGCTATGCACAGAACGTTAAGGCTTTCGCAAAACTGGATTCTTCGGCCGTACTTATCGGCGACCAGGTGCACCTGAAGGTGTCGGTTGAACTTCCTGCGTCCTATATTCTGCACTGGCCGGCATTGAGCGATACTCTTACAAAAAGTATTGAAGTGATTGCACGCTCAAAATTTGATACGGTGTACAGTGCAGACAGGACAAATTCTACGATAAGCCAAACGCTCACCCTGACCTGCTTCGATTCCGGCTATTTTGCCATTCCACCTGTCGCATTCATGTACCAGAAGCCGGGCGATACTACAAAACGTTTTGCACAAACGGGTCCGGTTATGATTATGGTGCGCAACTTAGCTGTTGACACAACTGCTGAATTTAAAGACATCAAGCCACCGCTTAAAGCGCCTCTCACGTTTCGCGAAATTTTACCATGGCTGTTACTGGCATTGGGAATAATGCTTCTGGCAGGTTTGGGAATATATGTTTATCTGCGACTTAAAAATAAAAAAGCGCTCATTGTGCTGCCGTCAAAACCAAAGATTCCGGCTCATATCACCGCACTTGCCGAACTGGAAAAGCTGCGCATAGCGCATCTGTGGCAATACGGAAAAACCAAAGAATACCACAGTCGGCTTTCCGATATTTTGCGGACCTACATCGAAGGACGCTTTGGTGTCATTGCAATGGAAATGATAACTATTGATATTCTCGAAACGCTTGCTTTAAGCGGAATTTCAACAGATGACCGCGACCTATTGCGAAAAGTATTACAGATGACCGATATGGTGAAGTTTGCGAAATTTGAGCCACTGCCCGATGAAAATGACCTTGCCATGAAAAATGCTGTTGCCTTTGTAACACGTACAAAACAGGAGGATAAAGCGAATGGAAATTCATCGGCGACCGATAAAAATAGTAATGAACCGGTAATAAACGAATAAAGCGATGTGTATTCCGTATTTTGAAATTTGTTTTGCCCGGCCGTTTTTCTTTATATTACTGGCGGTGATTCCTGTGCTCATCGCACATTATTGGTATTATAATAACAGTAATACCCCTGAAATTGGCGTGTCCGGTTCAGAGGGATTTTCCAATACAGCCAAAACATTTCGTCAGCGTATCAGGCACCTGCCGTTTATACTGCGGATGCTTACGGTAGCGCTTATTATAATTATTCTGGCGCGTCCGCAAACAAGTTTTGACCGGAATGATTTCAAAGTTGAGGGAATTGATATGCTGCTTGCTATGGATATTTCAGGCAGTATGCTTGCGGAAGATTTCAAACCCAATCGTCTCGATGCATCGAAGGAAGTGGCAATGAATTTTATTGACGGAAGACCCAATGACCGTATCGGTCTGGTGATTTTTAGTTCTGAAGCATTTATGCAATGCCCGCTTACCATCGATCATACAAGACTTAAATCGTTGTTCTCGTCTGTAAAGAGCGGTGTTATTGCTGATGGTACGGCCATCGGCGACGGGCTGGGGCTTTCGGTTTATCATATTCGCAAAAGCGAAGCCATCAGCAAGGTAGTGATATTGCTTACCGACGGTATCAACAATACGGGTTCCATGGATCCAATGACCGCCGCTGAAATTGCGAAGAAATTTGGTGTGCGTGTTTACACTATCGGAGTTGGAACAAAAGGTATGGCGCCATATCCGTTTCAGACTAATTTCGGAATTCAGTACCAGAACATCGAAGTGCAGATTGATGAAGACCTGCTTCGCAATATCGCGCAAACTACAGGCGGAGAGTACTTCAGGGCAACCGATAAACAAAAACTCGATGAGATTTATAAACAGATTGATAAACTTGAGAAATCAAAAATTGACGTAACAAAATTTACGAAAAAGAAAGAGGAATATCTTGTTTTTGCACTGCTTGCAGCGGGGTTCTTTCTGTTGGAAATACTATTAAAATTGACTGTTTTTAAGAAAATTCCCTGATTAATTTTCAAGTACTATTTGCGATTATTTTTTAATTTACGACTTACAACTTTTTTGACTTACAACTTATAAAATGTCCCAGTTTGAATTTCAACATATTTTTTTCCTGTTCGGATGGCTGCTGATACCGCTGTTCGTTCTGCTGTATTTTTTTGCGGTCAGATGGAAAACAAAAGCATTGAAACGCTTTGGCGATATAGAAGTGATTGCGGCTATGATAAAGGATCGCTCAAAGAACAGACCGGTGTTTAAGTTTATTCTGCTGATGCTGGCTTTTGTGTTTCTGGTAGCAGGTATTGCTAACTTACGTAGCGGTTCTAAAGTTGAAAAGGTAAAACATAAAGGGGTTGATATTGTGATAGCCCTCGATATTTCAAATAGTATGCGTGCCATGGATATCAAGCCAAATAGGCTTGAACGGGCGAAAATGGCCATCTCCAAACTGATAGAAAAATTTGATGGCGACCAGGTTGGAATCGTGGTGTTTGCGGGTAGAGCACAAACCTTAGTACCCGTAACGCCCGATTATGCTGCCGCAAAAATGATGCTGAGCAGTGCTGCGCCCGACCTCATACCCGCTCAGGGAACTGCCATTGGAGCCGCTATTGATCTTGCCTCCGTTTCTTTCAGTTCCGTGAGCAAAAACAAAAAGGCAATCATTATCATTACCGATGGAGAGAATCACGAAGATGATGCATTGACATCTGCCGAAAAAGCTGCAAAAATGGGTATCGTTATTCACACCATCGGTATGGGAAGTCCAGGCGGTGCGCCTATTCCGCTTGACCTTGAGGGAAATCAATTGCAGTTTCTTCGCGACAATGAAGGCAATACGGTCGTAACTAAACTCAACGAACCTATGCTGCAAAAGATTGCTGTAACAGGCAAAGGCACTTATGTGAGAGCCACGGGCAGTGAGGTGGGTTTGAATGTTATTTATGATGAGATAAACAAGATGCAGAAGAGTGAATATGAAGCCAATGTTTTTTCGGATTACGAAGACTTGTTCCCTTATTTCATGATGGTTGCACTGTTCTTCATCATTGCAGAATTGCTTATTTTTGAACGCCGGACAAAGCTTACGCGTAACATAAATTTATTTGACAGAAAATTAAAATAATGGATGGGATGGCTGAAATAATAAAACATATGAAATGCTTTATTGTTGCTTTTGTAGCGATGCTGTTGTTAGCATGCATGCCGTCGTTTGCACAGAAATCGCTGAAAATGGTTCGCGAAGGCAATAAAAATTACGATAAAGGAGATTATAAGGAAGCTGAGATTAACTATCGCAAAGCAATGGCCGAAAATGCCACAGATTACAAAGCACAGTTCAATCTGGGTGATGCCATGTATAAACAGAAAAACTATGATGAAGCGTCACGCATCTTTGAAAACATTGCGAAATCAGATGCCGGAAAAGATGTGATTTCAAAAGCATATCATAATCTCGGAAATACTCTGCTGCAGCAAAAAAAATACGAAGAGAGCATTGAAGCATACAAGAATTCACTGAGGGTGAATCCGGGCGATATGGATACAAAATATAATCTGGAATATGCTAAGAAAATGCTGAAGCAACAGCAACAACAACAACAGCAGCAAAGCCAGAATCAACAAAATAAAGATCAAAATAAGGACCAGAACAAAGATCAGAACGACAAGAACAAGGACCAGCAGAATAAAGACAAGCAGAATAAGGAGCAACAGAACAAGGATAAGGAAAAACAGCAGCAGCAACAGCAACAACAGGGGCAGATATCTAAAGAGGATGCAGAACGCATGCTGAATGCCCTGATGAATCAGGAAAAGAATACCCGTGATAAGCTTGAAAAAGAAAAGGAGAAAGGAACAAATTCAAATTTTGAAAAGAACTGGTAATTTTTTTCACTATTGTCCGATAAAAATACAGAATATTATTTTGCAAACCGCAACAAA
>JBAXND010000071.1 GCA_037133915.1 Bacteroidota bacterium | reverse complement strand
TTGGTGGACCAGTTTGCCGCGGAATGAGTGGACTACTATGTGCGGAATATCCATAATGATATCTGTTCCTTTACTTCGGCCTTGCTTGACCTTGAAGGAAACATACTTATTGCGACTTCATGGCAGGAAATATGCACTAATTTTCACAGAGCCCATCCTTTATCTCAGCAGGAGTGTCTTAAAAGCGACTTATATATCAGCAATCACCTGAATGAAGCAAATCCTTCAGTAACCTACCGCTGTCCGCTCGGCATGCTCGATACTGCCTTCCCTGTAATTATTGATGGCGTTCATTATGCAAATTTTTACATTGGTCAGATTTTTCTTGAAGCTCCTGATCTCGATTTTTTCAGAGCTCAGGCAAAAGAATACGGTTTTGATGAGCAAGCGTACCTGGAAGCTGTTAAGCAGGTACCGATTTGGTCTCAGGATAAACTGGACGTATACCTTGCATTCATAAGGGAATTCACGGAGATGATTGCGGAAGTCGGTCATAAGAATCTTAAAGAAATTGAAGCCCGCAAAATAATTGAAGACAAAGACATCAAGCTTCAGCAGGTATATACCACACTGGAAGCCTCCGAGGCCAAATATAAAATTGTTGCGGATAATACCTATGATTGGGAATTCTGGCTGAATCCTGATGGTCAGTTCGAATACTCCTCTCCTTCCTGCGAGAGAATATCGGGGCACTCTGCTCAGGCTTTTATTAAAAATGCAGGGATTTTGCTGGAGCTCATTCATCCTGACGATCGTGAAAAATATAAGCAAAGCCTTTCAAAAGAAAATCCAGGTGGCGAAGAAAACCGGATTGAAGTCCGGATAATAAAACCCGGCGGCGAATATTGCTGGATTGAACAAATCATCACACAGATTATTGACAGTAATGGCAAATATTTTGGTATACGTGGCCGCATACGCGATATTACCGCACGAAAAAAAGATCAGGACGACCTTGTCAACGCAGAAAGGCAGTACAGAACGCTGACTGAAACGATGAAAGACGTGGTATGGATAATGGATCCGGAAACGCTGAAATTCATTTATATCAGCCCTTCATTTAGAAAACATGAGAGTTATAAGGACATCGAGACTATGACTGCCAGTCTTGATAATATGGTTCCTCCGCTCATGAAGGAACCCATGATTAAAAAAATACGTCAGCAAAAATCAGAATTTCTCCAGGGAAAATATGGTTCTGACCACTATTTTACTGAAGAATTAGAATTGATTCTGCTTGATGGCAGCTCAATGTGGGCAGAGATTATTTCAAATTTCTATGTTTCCCAGTCAACCGGAAATCTTGAGATCAGAGGAACAACCAGAGATATCACGCCTCGAAAAATAGCTGAAATTCAATTACGCAAAAGCGAACAATTTATTGAAGGTATCCTGAATGCGACACCGAACCTTATCTATATCTACGACCTGATAAATCATTGCAATGTTTACGCAAACAGAGAAGTGCTGGATTTTCTGGGTTATGACGAAAAAGAAATCATGGAAATGGGTTCAGAGCTTTTCAATAATATTCTTCATCCTGAAGATATGGCAAGGGTGGCTCTGCATCATGAATCAATGAAGTCGTCACCTGACCGATTTGTAAAAGATATTGAGTACAGAATGAAACATCACGATGGCCGATGGCGGTGGCTGCGCAGCCGCGATACGGTATTCAGCCGCGATGAAAAAGGAGAAGCAACTACAATTTTAGGGAGCACACTCGATATCACGGAATACAGAAATACCATAGATGCACTGCGAGAATCGGAAGAGAAATTTGCAGCATTGTTCAGGCTCGGGCCGGTATTCATTTCACTTACATCTGCCGAAGACGGAACGTACATTGACGTGAATGAGACCTTTCTGCGTGAAAGCGGATTTACGCGCGATGAAGTAATAGGCCACACTGCTACTGAAATAAATATCTATGCCTGCCCTGACGACAGGGCGCGTATTCACAAATTACTGAACGAACAGGAGTCTCTTTCCGGAACAGAATGCAATTTCAAAGCAAAGGATGGGAAGCTACTGCCATGCCTGCTTTCGAAATGCATCGTTATAATCAACGATGCTCCCTGTAACCTGACTATGGCCATTGATATCAGCGACCGAAAAAAAACTGAGGAGTTGTTATACCTGAATAATGAACGTTATTCTCTCGCTGTTAAGGCAGGAAGCATGGGCGTATGGGAATGGGATATTCAAAGGGATCAGCTCATATGGGACGACCATATGTACCGGCTGTATGGACAGGATGACAAGAGCATCAGTACGTTTGAAACATGGGCGATGCGCCTGCACCCCGATGACCTGAATAGAGCAAGGGAGGAATCGCGCCTTGCAATTGAAGGTGAAAAAGAATATGACACTGAATTTCGTGTGGTATTACCCGACGGGAACATAAGGCACATCAAGTCATTCGCCCGCATTCTAAGAGACAGGGACGGAAAGCCGACAAGAATGATTGGAGTAAATCATGACATTTCTGATTACAGGAACATTGAAGCCCAGATTCTGAAAATGAATGAAGAACTGGAGCACCGTGTGAACCAGCGCACAGCACAATTGCAGGTTTCGAATCAGGAGCTGGAAGCATTCAGCTATTCTGTTTCACATGACCTGCGTGGTCCGCTCCGCTCTATCGACGGATTCTCGGCGCTTCTGCTGGATGAGTATTCGGGTGTTATCAATGAAGAAGGACAGCAATATCTTGACACTATTCGCGCCAATGCACAGAAAATGGCACATCTGATTGACGACCTGCTTAACTTCTCTCACCTGAGTCGCAGCGATATGGAACACGCAAAGATTGATATGACAAATCTTGCCACCAACGTATTCAATGAAATTATTGCTATAGATTCAAATACGCGTATAAAATTCGCTATCACGCCCCTTCCTGCAGCCACAGGCGACCAGAAAATGATCAGGCAGGTATGGATAAACCTGCTGTCGAATGCCGTTAAATTCACAAGTAAAAAAGCGAATCCGGTAATAAGCGTCGGCTCAACAGAAATAAAAGGCATTACAACGTATTTTGTAATGGATAATGGCGTCGGATTCGACATGCAGTATATAGACAAATTATTCGGAGTTTTTCAGCGGCTGCATCATGCTGCCGATTTTCCGGGAACAGGTGTGGGTCTGGCAATTGTTCACCGAATCATACATAAACATGGTGGGAAAGTCTGGGCTCAGAGTATTCCCGGCGAAGGAGCAACCTTCTATTTTCAGCTTTAATTCGGGCAAATTATTGATATCGGCAGGCTGCGCTATTTAATAATTTTATCAAGAATAATTTTTGCTCCTGTTTTATACACGAGAATATTCATCATTTTCAATCGAACGTAATCTTCGCTGATAAAGCGATAGCCTTTGAACTTGCCGTCAAAAGCCCCTGCCCCGCTGTCTTTGAGCAGGAACCAGTACTTTTGATTTCTTTTAAGAAACCCAACAACATGCATGCAATGGTCATCCGTTGTGGTTTTATTGTAAAGCCGCATCTGCCGGGCATTTTCATCAATATATTCCGATGGAATGTCAAATGTCGGAATAACCGCACTCTGGGAAGCCCTGTCATAGCCGGGTTCCGACACATCGCCGCAAAGGCAGGCTGAATAATTGTTTTCAAGAGAGTTGACTAATACCGCAATAAAATCGTCAATTTTGAGGTTGTAATAATCTCTGGAATGATACCAGTTATCAGCCTCTACGAGCTCAGCTTTCTGATTGTACTTCGCGTCCATCGTTGACATGAAACTAAAATAATCATCGGCGTTTATTTTTAATTCCTCGGTAACAAAAGTTTTCGGCGAGTACGTTTTTCCGTCAAAATCAAAGCTTGCAGGAGGTTCGCCCATGTGGTAATTCAGTATGGTTTTAATATTCGCCACAACAACTTCTTCATTCCACGAATTACTTTTCTTAACCGATTCAAGGTATGCCGACATTTCTTCAACCATCTTCCCGTGATCATGAACCGTTTGCCCGGGCAACATTCCGGAATATGCCGATGCGGGCATCATTCCATGCCATTTCATCATCCGGCAAACATCATTCGATTCAGAACCTTCGGCAAAATAAGTGGCACCCCGCTCACGCACAAAGGTCCGTGCACGCTCCACGTATTGATTGTATACAACAAACATTTCAGACAACTTAATCATTTTACCGGTAGTACGCAGCACTTCCGATTCAAGCATGGACACAGCGCCAAAACACCAGCAAGTGCCTGTTGAACCCTGAGAAACAGCTTTCGAATGCTTAATGATTTTATATAAGGCGGTATCGTTCGGAAGATCAAATCCGGAAATATCAAGCGCAAAATAGGTTGAAGTCTGCGGTTTGGCATCCCGTGAGTTTTCAAAATCGTTGATGCCTTTTAAAATAGAATTCTGATAATATCCCGGTTGGTATTCTTTGAAAACTGCTTTATCACCGGGTTTTACCTGAGCGGACAACGCAACGCTCATTATAAACATCAGAGCGTAAAGAAATATTTTTTTCATAAGAGAACCGATTAAATAACTGCCCGAAGATACAAAATCACAGCGAACAGAATTCAAAGCGCGTGCATATACAGAATTGAATTTCGCATTAATAATTCAAGCGCAAAAATTCATGTCCAAAAAAGCATAAAAAACGGACATGAGCCAAAAGAGCCGCCTCACGAGCCTTTGAAGACGGCACATCAGGATGCCTGCACGAGTTTAACACGAAGTTCCCTTCATTTTACCTAATTTTGCAGAAAATACAGCATATGAAATTCGAGCTTGGAGATAAAGTAAAATTCCTGAATGAAAAAGGCGGTGGCGTGATAAGCCGCATCATCAGCAGCAATATGGTAGGTGTTACCATCGAGAATGGTTTTGAACTGCCGGTAATGGCAAGCGAGCTGATACCCGCAGAAACAGGCGGTTCCGCCGAAAAAATGTTCAATAAAAATTATGATATTGAAGTTGACATTTCTTCTGAAAATCAAACGCTGACCAACGATCAGCGCATCATCGAACTCCCCGCCTTTGCTTCACGCGAAGCAAAAGAAGGTATTTATCTGGCTTTTGTACCTCAGGATCAAAAGTGGCTGATAACGGGCAGTCTGGATATTTATCTGGTGAACAATACGCCTTTTGAAGCACTCTACAACATATATATTCGGAAGAACAACGGATACCTGGGCGCCGATTACGGCAATGTTCCTCCCCTGTCGCGCATTCTGCTTGAAACTGCCAACAGAGAACATCTGGACCAGTGGGCCGAAGGAACGCTGCAGTGCATGTTTCACCGCGAACATTGCGCCGAAATAATGCAGCCGCTTCATCGCGATTACAAAGTAAAACAAATGAAATTCCTGAAGGAAGACAATTACACCGACAGCCCGTTAATCGGTCAAAAAGCACTGGTGTTAATGATTTCGGAGATATCATCCGCTCAGCAGGGTGTTGACGATACTATGTTCCGAATCGCGAAACCGGTTGGTAAGCCCGAAAAAGAAAAGCCTCTGATTGCACAATTTATGATAGACGAAGATACAGCCGAAGTGGATCTTCACCTGCACAAACTTACCGCCGACGAAGCCTCGCTTTCCAATTCTCAGAAAATAGAAATCCAGATTCATCATTTCAGCCGCTGCCTTGAAAGTGCTATCAGCAGCGGAGTTTCAAAGGTCATCTTTATTCATGGCGTAGGTGCAGGCATCCTGAAAGTTGAATTGCATAAGATTTTGCGTGCTTATGATAACGTGGAGTTTTATGATGGTTCTATTGCGAAATATGGAGTTGGCGCAACGGAGATAGTAATCCACCAGCACAGATAACCTAGTAGTATAGCCAATGCCCTTTAAAGCCTGACCGGCAGTTGTATTCCAGCGCCGGGAAAGGCACTTTAATAAAGTTTACGGTATTGAGTACCTTTTTCAGAAAAACGCATTTAACCGGAATTTTGCTCAAATCAACATCCATCGAAAAATAGAACTGGCGATATCTGTCAAAGTGGGGTATTGCTTTCCCGTCCTCCGCAAACAACGGGTTGGAATATCCGCCAGTCATGCCTTCAGCACCATAACCAACAGAAAAACAAAGCCATTTCGGGAATTTAGATTTCGCACCCATGAAAGTGCCGGGCGAGGCCGATATCCAAATGCTGTGGCCGTTATAATCCTTCATCAGGCGTTCGGCGCTCGTTGCTCCCAGTAGTTGCGGACGATAAGCTGCATACGCTGTGTTGTGATAAGAATATTTAATCAAAAAACGCTGTTCCTTCCAGGCAAGTTGCTGACTAATAAATGCTGCTGAACCAAAAGCATTCGCAGCGAAATCGCCCCAGGAAAATCCCCATTCTGCCGAATGCCCGTCCAAAATCTCCACATTTGCCAGAAATGCGAAACCAAGCAGCCCACCGTACCATACGCATTTATTCTCTTTAAGACCGGTCCATTTAAGCAGTTCATAACCCACTTTGCCGCCGTAATAGGCAACGAAAATATGGCCGGATTTATCCATCTGCATCCATTCATTATTATCATTAAAAAAATGAAAGTTACTGCGTGCAAACCCTTTATACCAGAACTGATATTCTCCGACAACCGAACCCGCATAAAGTGCACCTTCCGAGGCGGCAACAAGCGCAAGGCGATTTTTATTCAGCGGTAAACGCACACTGTCCTGTGCATTCATATGGCTTGAAATAAGCAGCAGCAGGAATAAAAAAAGGTGATGGCAGTACCTGCCTGTCACCTTTACTGTTTCATACAGCCGGAAATAATGCTCGTTTGCCAGTGCCGGACCGTTTTTATTCAAAACGGCTTATAATTTTTCGTGCCGCGGCAATCTTTTCTTCAAGCAATTCCTGTGAAGTGGCTTCAGCTAGAAAACGCAGGAAAGGCTCTGTGTTCGACATACGGATATTGAACCACCAGTCTTTGAAATCAATACGGTACCCGTCGAAATCATAGAAGGCTTCAGGTGTTTCTTCTGCGCTGAAAAACTCACGCATGGCTTCCATGGCTTCGCGTTTACGCTCAAGGCGGAAATTAATTTCACCCGAATTTGAATACGATGAAATGCGATTTATAAGTTCGGAAACGGTTACACCATCCTTTTTCATTTTAGCTACAACATCCAAAACCAGCAGACAAGCCAGCAGGCCGGAATCGGAATAATAAAAATCACGGAAGTAATAATGGCCCGCAAATTCACCACCAAAAATTCCGTTAATCTCCCGAAGTTTTGGTGAAGCATACGCTCTGCCAACACGCCACATATGCATCGTTGAACCGAATTTCTCAATGTATTCGCCTACCGCTTTCGAAGTACGGATATCCTGCAACACATTTCCTTTTTCCTTCTCCAGATAATAATGTGCCAGAACGCCGATAATCAGGTCAGGACTGATAAACACACCTTTTTCATCAATAAACATCACACGGTCGGCATCACCGTCGAAAACAATTCCGAGGTCGCTTTTGTTCTCCAGAACATGCTTTTTCAGATCAGCCACATTTTCTGGAACCAATGGGTTTGCTTCATGATTCGGGAAAGTGCCATCCAGGTCAAAAAACAGATACGACGGGCTTTCGCCGATAAGGTCCTTAATAAATAAGGATGCCATTCCGTTTGAGCAATCGATGCTTAATTTTAAACCGGAGATATCGGGAACATAAGCTTTCAGAAAATCAAGATATTCGTTTCGTTTATCGAAATCGATAATCTTTCCTTTTACGCTTTTAGGAACAACAGGATGCTCTTTGATGAGTTTTTCGAGTTTATCGAGGCCTGAGTCATAGCCCACCGGAAGCGCATTGGTTCTTGAAATTTTCAGACCGTTGTACTCTTTAGAATTGTGGGACGCGGTAATCATAACCGATGCGTCGAAGTTAAATTTTGCCGTTGCCCAATACACAAACGGAGTAGTTGACAGCCCGATGTAATAAACATCGGCACCGCCATCGTTGATGCCACGGGCGAGACTTTCATATACCTCCGGTGATGAAACACGCACATCACGGCCCACTAAAATTTTATTCGTTTTTAAAAGATCAGGCAGAAAAAAGCCAATACGATAAACGTCCTCTTTATTGAAATCGGTATTGTAAATACCACGAATGTCATACGCTTTGAAAGCACCCATGTTCCAGTGTTGTTTAGTTTTAACTCTAGTTTAATTAGCAAATTTTATAAAACTTTTTATCGCTTCAAAATATTTATTCTTGTCTTTTGTGAAGGTCTCGCCGGCATTTGCCCCTTTCACAATAAATACTTCCGAACGGTTTTTCTGAACCTTACTTAAGGCTTTAATATCATCAGGTGTATAAACATCATCCATATCGCCGGCAATAAACAGCACACCATAGAGGCTTGTACCCTTTGATTCCAGAGCATAATAAGGCTCCAGCATATATTTGTTGTAGCCAAGAGGCAAGAGCACATCGATGTTCCTTTTTTCTTTTATTTTCTTCTTGATATCTTCCAGTTTACCGTAAGGCGAATCGGCAACTACCTGAAATATTCCATCATGATTTGCGCCCACCGAAATGCTCAGGGCACCGCCAATGCCGCATCCGTAAAGGTCAACTGTTTTCATTTTTGAATGATACTTACGCACAAAATCAATGGCGCCATTCAAATCTTTTTCAAACTGAGCGTAGATATAAAAGTTATTGTTGATGGTAAAATCACTGCTTTCGCCGTATCCACGGTAATCATAGGTGAGCACATTAAAACCGAGCGAAACAAAATTCGAAGCAATCTCAATCATATCGGCCATATTGCCATCGCCGTTCCCGCTGATAATCATCATCTTGTTTGATGCCGTTGGCGCGCTGTATAACCAGCCTTTCAGTGTAAGTCCATCCTGAGTGTCGATGGAAACTTCTTCGTACGTCAAACCATAATCACCGGGTTTGGCGGCATATTTGCGCGACGGATTCAGCGCAAAGGCAATAACTGAAACTAACAGCATGCAAACAAAAACAACGGTCTTTCTCATATGTTCAATGTTTTCTAAATGAAGGCGCTAAAATAAATAAAATTGGAAAAACTTTCTTTGCCCTTATCGTTTTATTTTCGCCCGGTCGAGTGCGTCCCTGTATTTGCGGGCATTTTGCTCATGCTGAGCCGATGTTTTCGCAAAATTATGATATCCCGAAAAATCTTCTTTCGCGCAAAAAAAGATATAATCGTGCTTTTCAAAATCCAGAACTTTATCAATCACATAAGGCTCAGGCAGGCAGATTGGGCCCGGAGGCAAACCGGTATGAAGGTAAGTATTATAAGGCGATTCAAACTTGGTTTGAGCAGTAAGTACGCGCTTTATCGTAAAATCACCTATGGCAAAAATAACGGTAGGATCGGCCTGCAGCGGAATGCCTCGCTCGATGCGGTTCATGTAAACACCCGCCACCCGCGACATTTCGTCTTTTTTCTTGGTCTCCGAATAAACGATGGATGCTAAAATTACGGCCTGTTCCTTTGTAAGCCCGTCGGCTGCAGCTTTTTCAACACGCGATTTATTCCAGAATTTAGAATATTCACGGTACATCCGGCTGAAAAATGCCGTATCAGTTGTATTCCAGTAAAACTCATACGTATTGGGTAAAAAGATGCACATCACATTTTCCGTGTCCAGCCCGTATTTTTTCAGAAAATCGGCATCATTCAATAATTTCCGAACCCCTTCGGGATCAGCCTCAAGTTGGGTGTTCAGCTTTGCAATAAACTGGTCTTTCGTTCTGACGTTATTGAATGTAAGTTTAATCGGTTCCTGTTTCCCGGAACGCAGCAGGTTAATGAGGGCATTGTTCGTCATACCGTTGCGAAGCAGGTAGCGTCCGGCTTTCACGGTTTGGGTATATCCTTTTTTCTCTGCCAGCCATTCAAACGAATTGCTGTCAATGATATATTTTTCTTTGTACAGGATAGTTTTCACCTTCGTGAAATCAGCATTGCTGGGGATGTACAAATACTTAGTAACCGAACCGTGAAGGTCAACATTTACATTGTAGACCAGCCTGTAATAGCGGTATCCGATAATACCCGCGCCTGCCAACAGCACCACAAATAATGCTAAAGCCCCGGTTAGAATGGCTTTTTTATTCCTTTTCCAATTTCCGGAACCTGACTTTTTCTTTTTCTTCTCACCACCCATAAGTCAATCTTTTATCAGTTGCAGCGTTAATTCATTCTTCCAAAGTTCACCGCGTGCAATCCAGCTCTGTCGCGTTCCCGTAATTACAAATCCGCATTTTTTAAAGAGTTGCAGGCTGACGTCATTGTCCTCATCAATGGTACAATACACCTGATGAAGACCCAGCACTTCGAAACAATAATCGAGCAGAAGTGTTATTGCCTCTGTTGCATACCCTTGTTTGCGCTGTGATTCCATAATCCAAATACCTATTGCAGCCCGCCTGTTCCTGGCGCTGAAATCAAAAAGGTCAATGATTCCTGTTCGTTCGCCCGGTTTACCCGATGTTAATTCAATGATGAGCCTGATCTGCTTTTCAGTATAGATGTCGTGATACGACTTGAGAACAAATTCCTCAATGGCTTCCCGTGTATAAGGAACATCGTTGTCGCCGTCTTTGCCTGCTTCCGGAGTATTCTCTACTTCAAGAATAAAGGCAGTATCTTCAGCTGTTGCCGTTCTCAGAATTATATGCTCGCCCCGAATCATCTTGTGTTAAATTAAATGCTAATGCTACCTGTAAACGACAATGCCGCCGGACCTTCCAGAAAAATATCCGTAAATGCACTCTCATTTTTTTTGAAATGAATTCGCAAATTGCCACCCCTGGTTTTAATATCTACCGGTCCCTGCTCTAACCCGAGCAACAGGGCAAACGACAAGGCAGAGGCTGTTACACCGGTACCACACGACATCGTCTCGGCTTCAACTCCCCGTTCGTATGTTCGAACAATCAGCTCGTTTCCCATATTCGCGGCAAAATTCACATTCACGCCCGATTTCTCAAAACGCTTGCTGTATCTTATTTTTCGTCCTTCCTTCTCTGCGTCAACAGCATTCACATCTTCAACAAACTTTACATAGTGTGGCGAACCTGTATCCATCAAAACATACCCTTTACGGCGATGGTATTCTTTAACATCGCGCATTCCAAGCATCACATCAGCACCATGTGAACTATAGCTGAGTATTTCTGCGTCGTGCGCACCATCGTAGGCAATGAACCGCATTTTCTTTTCCGCGAAACCAAGCATATGAGCCATAGCAGCAGCACATCGGCCGCCATTGCCACACATGCTGCCTTCAAATCCGTCGGCATTATACAGCACCATTCTGAAATCGTAACCCGACTCCTTATTAAGCAGTATTACGCCGTCGGCACCAATGCCGAATTGCCTGCTGCACAGGCGTGCGATTGTTTTGCTGTCAGGAACAAAGGTGCGCAGTCGGTTATCGAACACGACAAAATCATTGCCTGTACCGTGGTATTTATAAAACGTATATGTCATAGTGAATTTAGCCTGCGAATAAATGATGCGTCCTTCAGACTAACGAAAGATTTGAATGAATCAGTATTTTCCAGATGAAAAAATTCATTTTTGTATTTCAGAAAAATTTCGCCATCGATAGATTTCAGGGAAGCTTCATTATACTCAAGAATGCCGAATAATACAATTTTGTTCTCATCCATTTTATACCCTTTGTAATTGATGGGCGATTTCCAGAATTCAACCCGCGTAACATCCGTTTCTTTTTTGGCAGATGGGTCGTCAACAAGCAGCGAATCGAGATTTTCGCTACTTCCGGATTTCTTTTCAAATCCGTCAATTTTAATGGTCCGTGCAAAAAGCATCTGGTCTTTCATCACCACAACATCCTCGCCATTGGCCGTGTTTTCAAAACGTCGGTTGTAAGTTGCAATAAGCACAGAATCGGGAAATTCTCCTTTAAAAAGTTTCAGAAATTCTTCAACGGAATGAATCGTAGTATCCGACATCCGCGGGTCGGCAGAAATTTTACGTTCAATGTTTTTATTATTCTCAGCCTCGGCACTCAGCAATTCGGGATTGCCCGACGGTGCGTCAATACTGCTCTCTTTCTCATTTTTATTATGGGAAAATAATATCGAATCTATTTTATCAAACTGCCACCAAAGCAGAGCTATCCCCACACAAAACCCTAGCATCAATCCGATTAGCAGGTACCCGACTTTATTTGATTTCTGGCTCATTAGTACGTTTGTAATTCACTTAATCCAATCAAAGTATTTTTTTTGAATGTTATCTTCTTCTGACAATTTGACATTCAGCAATTACTTCAGCACAAAATTACATAAATTGATTGTTGTTCCTGATTTATTGATTAACATTTTTTAACAAGTTGTTGATAATATTGTCAGCCACCTGTCGTTTTTGCATAAAAATTTGTCATTTTTTTCAAAAGGAATAAAAATTGATGAGCGCAAAATTCTAAAAAAAACCGTTATGAGAAAAATTATCAGCACATTCGTTATTGCCGCACTGGGCGGCGCATTTACGCTTGGAGCGTACAAAATTGTTGAACGGAAATTTAGTGATCGCGACACCTATTTCCGCAATCAGGCACCTGTTGAATTTGCCAGTTATACCGGTAAAGGCCTTGCCGGCGAAAACCCTGATTTCAGAGCAGCAGCCGCGAAAACTGTACATGCCGTGGTTCATATCAAAACCACCTACGAGCAAAAAAACAGTTACTATGACCAGTTCTTTGGGTACGACCCGTTTTTTAATTTTTTCAGGAATCCTTACGGGAACGGACCCATTGTTGCCGCAGGTTCGGGCGTAATTGTTTCTGAAAACGGCTATATTATTACAAACAATCATGTGGTTCAGGATGCAAGCACCATCGAGGTCACACTGAACGACAAGCGTACATACGAAGCCAAACTGGTGGGCGCCGATCCGAATACCGACCTGGCGCTTATTAAGATAGAAGAAAGCAATCTTCCGTACATTATATATGGCAACTCCGACGAAACTCAGGTGGGCGACTGGGTACTGGCAGTTGGCAATCCTTTCAATCTTACTTCAACCGTTACAGCCGGCATTGTGAGCGCCAAAGCAAGAGATATTGATATTCTCGGGACCAAAGGAGCCGTTGAGTCGTTTATTCAAACCGATGCCGTGGTGAACCCCGGCAACAGCGGCGGTGCACTTGTGAATACAAACGGAGAACTCGTAGGTATCAACGCTGCCATAGCAACGAATACCGGCTCTTACACCGGATATTCTTTTGCCATTCCAAGCAACCTTGTCCGTAAAATAGTAGCCGATTTGGTTGAATTTGGTCAGGTTCAACAGGCATTCCTCGGAGTTTCATTTGTGGATATGGACAGTAAATTCGCCAAAGAAAAAGGATTCAGTGAGATTAAAGGTGTGTATGTGCAAACGGTTAACGGCGGGAGCGCGGCTGACGATGCAGGAATTAAAGCGGGCGATCTTATTCTTAAAATGGGTGATATCACCGTCAATTCCGAATCGGAATTCAAAGAAATTCTGGCACGCCACCGTCCGGGCGACAAAGTACCCATCACCATACTCAGAGATAATAAGGAAGAGGTAAAGGATGTAACGCTCGAAGGGCAGGACGGAACCACCGCGGTAAGTAAAAAAGATCCCGGAACCATCATCAATTCGCTCGGAGCAACCTTCGAAAATATGAGCAAAGAAGACCTGCGTGAACTGAATATCAACTACGGAGTGCGCATTGCGAAACTTGACAAAGGAAAGCTCTGGAGCGCCGGTGTTAAAGAGGGATTTATCATCACCCAGATTGACAATACCGACGTAAAAACCATCGATGATATCACAAAATACCTCGGTGGGAAAAAGGGAGGCATTATGATTCAGGGCATTTATCCCAATGGAATGATGGCCTACTATGCATTTGGTTTATAAATGCACATGATAAAAATGAGTATTTACGCATCATCCATGTTTGATGCGTAAATACTGTTTAATATTTATCCGTAACAATTTTATGACCTGAAAAATTGCGTATATACTACCTGCACATAAGAGGATTATCCTGTTATCTAAGCCCTTAGACGGTTGATAATTATTATTGCCTTATTTTTTGCAGAACCGATAATTTGTTGTACATTTGTATCCACTTAAGAATCAAAGTTAACTACTTGATTATTTGACACTTACCTATTTAAGACCGAAAAAATGAGGCAACTTAAGATAACAAAATCCATAACCAACAGGGAAACAGCATCGCTTGACAAATACCTGCAGGAAATTGGAAGGGAAGAATTGATTTCGGCTGAAGAAGAAGTACAGCTGGCGCAGCGTATTAAAGCCGGCGACCAATCGGCACTCGAGAAACTCACCAGGGCAAACCTGCGTTTCGTGGTTTCTGTTGCCAAGCAATACCAGAATCAGGGGCTGAGCCTGCCCGACCTTATCAACGAAGGAAATCTTGGTTTGATTAAAGCAGCCAAGAGATTTGACGAAACACGCGGATTCAAATTTATTTCGTACGCCGTGTGGTGGATTCGTCAGTCAATATTACAGGCACTGGCCGAGCAATCGCGTATAGTGCGTCTTCCGCTGAATCAGGTAGGTTCTCTCAACCGCATATCAAAAGAACTTTCACGTCTGGAACAAAAATTTGAGCGTCCTCCCCTGCCCGATGAATTGGCCGAATCACTAGAGCTGCCGCAGGAGAAGATCAATGCCGTGATGAAAATTTCAACAAGGCACGTATCAATGGACGCACCCCTGGCTCAGGACGAAGACACCAAATTTATTGATGTGTTCATGAGCGACGACGGCGTTACCACTGACGGCGGACTGATGTTCGAATCACTCTCAAAAGAAATTCAACGTTCGCTTTCCACCCTCACCGAGAAAGAGCGCGACGTCATCAACCTGTACTTTGGCCTGGGTATGAACCATGGCCTTACCCTCGAAGAAATTGCTGCAAAGTTTGACCTGACCCGCGAACGCGTTCGTCAGATAAAAGAAAAAGCAATTCGTCGTCTCAAACATACGTCCCGAAGCAAACTGCTTAAAGCATACCTCGGACAATAATATTCTCCCAGTCAGAATGTAATAAGAACCTCCTTCACAAAGGGAGGTTTTTTACTTATTGGATTTATCAATATACATAATTAATTTCCTTATGGAACGTTGTTCACAAATTCAAGTGAAAGCGTCCCCATTAACTGTATTCAACTCACTTATTTTTAATACATTAAGATGCATTTTCAATGCAACAGCTTCTTAACATTTGTTAATAAAAATTCTTCAATTTTTGAGGATTAATTCATACTTTTGTATATTAATTCACTGTTGTCCGGTAAAAGTTTGAAAGAAGCCGAAGCATAAGCCCGGCT
>JBAXND010000070.1 GCA_037133915.1 Bacteroidota bacterium | reverse complement strand
AAAGTCAAAAGTCGAAAGTCAAAAGTCAAAAGTCGAAAGTCGAAAGTCGAAAGTCAAAAGTCAAAAGTCGAAAGTCGAAAGTTGTGAGTCAAAAGTCGAAAGTCAAAAGTCGAAAGTCGAAAGTTCATAAAGTTTATAAAGTTAAAAGAAGTCAGGAGACAGAAGACAGAGCGATAATGATGAAATACATTGACGTAATGATGAACGACAGAGCGATAATGATGAATGACAGAGCAATAATGATGAAATACAGAGCGATAATGATGAACGACAGAGCGATAATGATGAACGACAGGGCAATAATGATGAACGACAGAGCGATAATGATGAATGACAGAGCAAGAATGATGAACAACGGTAGTGTAAGGTAGTGTAAATAAGATTGTGCAAACAGGTTTTAAAGTAATGTGTAAATAATTAATTGTCAACTGTTCACTGTTACCTGTTACTTATTCCCTATTCCCTGATTTAAGGTCCGAAGGTAATATCTGTAACTCCATAAATCTGGCCGGGTGCGTAAGAGTTGGGATAGAGATTTGCGCCGCCCGGACTGTTATACCAGCATCCGCCCATAATTTCCACATTTCCGGAAAGAATGGGTGACGGGCTGAAATATCCGTAGGCGTAAATTGCATTTGCCGGAAGCACCAGAACACAGTAAACTTCCTGATAGGCAGTAAGCGCATAAGGTGTAATGCTGGCGTAACACCATGTGTTTGATGTTGCATTCACATTCACCGTTCGTACCAGTGCTTGTGTGGAGCAGTCGAATAGATTGAGCTGAAAGGTTCCGTTTTGCGGGATTCTTAAACCGAGCCTTGATATATTGCCCGGTGCCTGCGGCCGGAACTTCATTCCAAGCAATTCCATATGACCTACTGAGGTGGTTTGAGAGTGCACCACGCCTGCATTCTGACATACATCCAGACCGCATGAAGCGCTGTAAGTCACGGTCATTTCATTGCTCACCATGGTTGTGCAGTTGTCGGTCGCTTTGCGCGAATACACCATAGATTGTGAAATGACAGAAGGATCGTAGGTAAGCGAATTTGCGCCTGTGATGTCGGAATAACTGCCGGAAATCGTTTTCGACTGCCATTGATATGTAATAGCGCCCATACCGCCCGAAGCAGCGCTGACATTGGTAAAAGCTGCCGGATTATCAGTAATACCGCCGCTGCCGCAAACTCCACTTGAGCCGCCGCCAATGGTTCCGGCATTTAAAACGCTTCCCACAGTTACTGATAGTGTACTGGCGGCAGTGCTGCCGCAATTATTATCAGCAACAACGCTGACATTACCCGATAAAGCGCCGAAATTCACAACTATTGCTGTAGTTCCCTGACCACTCGCAATTACAGCACCCGAAGGCACACTCCAGGTATAGCTGGTAGCGCCGTTTACCGCAGTAACAGAAAACGCAGCGCCGGTATAGTTTGCACAAAAACTCACAGAACCTGTAATTGCACCGGGTACAGGAGGCAGTATGCAACCACCGCACATCTCAACCCATGCGCCATTTTTGTAAAAGTTGAAACACTTTGATGTGGTGTTGAAAATAAGCAAGCCCTCAACGGGATTAACGATGGCATTGCGCTGAGCTTCGGTCATGCGCGAAACAAGTACGCCACGGTCGGTGCTGCTTACATCAAGCATTGCACTGTTATCGGCCGGAAGTCCGGAAGTATTGATTCCAACCCCTTGCGAAAAGGAATTAATGCTTATGCATACCAATACGATGAGGATAATTTTTCTCATTTTTCAAAAATTAATTCGTACAAAAAGTATCGGCAATTTACACAATATTCGCAATCGCTATTCCGTACGCAGGTATTCCACCTTCACGCCATCAATTTTTACAATTGAATCATGTACGCGTGCCGAATCGTTTTTGCGAACTGAAAATACAATACTGCAGTTATCCTGAAAACAATGATTTACCTGCTCCAGTTTCTCATCTTTCATGATGCGCATAACGTCGTTCATGTGAGGATAATGGAACTGAATTTCATAGATGTCGTTCACGGTTTTTTCCAGAACCTGCGCATTATCCAGCGCTTCGCGGGCAGAGGTTTTGTATGCGTTGATAAGGCCGGGAACACCCAGATTTGTGCCACCGTAATAACGGATAACAACCACCAGAACATTCGTTAAATCTTTTGATTGTATCTGCCCCAGTATGGGTCTGCCTGCCGAACCCGAAGGTTCGCCGTCGTCGTTCATCCTG
Source organism: Bacteroidota bacterium (assembly GCA_037133915.1). Lineage (NCBI taxonomy): Bacteria > Pseudomonadati > Bacteroidota > Bacteroidota bacterium. The sequence continues at coordinate 13,598 of JBAXND010000070.1, read as the reverse complement.
AAAGCAAGCTTATCAGAGCCTAATAACCATGCATAACAATGATGTGTCGCGTTGTAAAATTCTTTTTTAAGACCTTTCAGGGCTTCTTTTATTTCTTCTTCATCCTTAACGGGAATTGCAAAGGAAATAAATTTGCTGCCCCGGTCGCGAAAGGAACCCTTCCCGGTAGTGGCGATTGTCTTATATATATCTTCAAATAGCATAACTGGAGGATGGGAAAGTACACAAAATTACTAAAAGTGTTGATAAATCAAGGATTTGTTGATAAAATAATTAAAAATGAACTGAAAAGTGGCGCAGGGTAAAGCAAGGAGTATTAATTTTGCATAAAATTATAGTATCATGACCGAAGTCTATTCAGAAGAAACCATACGCTCACTGGACTGGAAAGAGCATATTCAAATGCGTCCGGGAATGTATATAGGTAAGCTGGGCGACGGAACATCACCCGACGATGGTATTTATGTGCTGCTCAAAGAAATTCTTGACAACGCTGTTGATGAATTTATTATGGGCAACGGTCGCAGTATAGACGTTACCATCAAAGAACAGAAAGTTATTGTAAGGGATTACGGACGCGGCATCCCGCTGGGCAGTGTGGTTGATTGCGTTTCTAAAATGAATACCGGCGCCAAATACGATTCCAAGGTATTTGTGAAAACGGTTGGCCTGAACGGCGTTGGTACCAAAGCAGTCAATGCACTTTCATCTTACTTCAAGGTTCAGTCAATACGCGAAGGACAAATCAAGATTGCCGAATTTGAACGCGGAACCATTGTTCGCGATGAACCCCTTCAGCCCACCGACTTACGCAATGGCGTCAGCATTTCCTTCATCCCCGACGAAAAAGTGTTCGGCAAAGTTCATTACATCACCGAATATGTTCAGAAACTTCTGTGGAACTACGCATTCCTGAATAACGGGATGACCATCAACTTCAACGGAGAGAAGTTTTTTGCGAAGAATGGTCTTGTTGATTTGCTCAACAGCAATATTGACGGCGGCATCCTCTTCCCTATTATCCATTTGAAAGACAACGGATTTGAATCGGCTTTTACGTTTAGTGCCGTCAGATATACCGAAGAGTATTATTCATTCGTAAACGGTCAGCACACAACTCAGGGAGGTACGCACCAACAGGCTTTTCGCGAAGCGCTGGTGAAAACCGTCAGGGAGTTTTACCATAAAGATTTTGAAGCGAGCGATATCCGCGAAAGCATTATTGCCGCCATCAGCGTAAAAATTGTGGAACCGGTGTTTGAGTCGCAGACCAAAACCAAACTCGGTTCACAGCATATGGAGCCTAAAGGCCCGACTGTATCAAAGTATATCCATGATATTGTGAAGAAAAATCTCGACAATTATCTTCACATGAACCCCGAAACGGCCGATATACTGCTGAAGAAAATTATGCAGTCGGAAAAAGACCGCAAGGATCTGGCAAATATCAAAAAACTTGCACGCGAAAGTATCAAGAAAGCAAGTCTTCATAATAAAAAGCTCAGAGATTGCCGCATTCATTATAACAGCCACGATGAGCGCAGGTTTGAAAGTACGCTGTTCATCACCGAAGGAGATTCGGCCAGCGGTTCCATTACCAAATCGCGCGAAGTGAACACACAGGCTGTTTTCAGCCTCAAAGGGAAGCCGCTGAACTGCTTCGGACTGAGCAAAAAAGTGGTGTACGAAAATGAAGAATTCAACCTGATGCAGTCGGCACTCAATATTGAAGAAGGCATTGAAAACCTGCGTTACAATCAGGTTGTAATAGCCACCGATGCCGATGTGGACGGTATGCATATCCGTTTGCTGCTTCTCACATTTTACCTTACGTTTTATCCCGACCTGATTAAAAACGGACACCTCTACATTTTGCAAACGCCGCTCTTCCGGGTTCGTAACAAGAAGAAAACAAGTTATTGCTACACCGATGAAGAAAGAGTCAATGCTATTGACGAACTGGGACCCAACCCTGAAATTACACGATTCAAAGGTCTTGGTGAAATATCGCCCGATGAGTTCAAGCACTTCATTGGCAAAGATATGCGTCTTGAGCCGGTAATGCTCAGCAAAGAATCATCCATCAACGAAATTCTGACTTTCTATATGGGCAAGAACACACCCAAGCGACAGGATTTCATCATCAATAATCTCCGCATCGACCTCGATCTGGTTGAAAAAATTGACCGCCCTGCCGATGACGATGAACTGGTTCCCGTTGTGGAAGAAGGAGATGAAGAGTAAACATGAAAACCCAACGCCAGCTTTTTTTTGATTTTGTGGCACAAACATCACCTGCACCCATGGCGGTTGAAATAGAACGGGCCGAAGGTATTTATATGTACGGTCCGGATGGTAAGCGTTATATCGATATGGTATCGGGTGTGAGCGTTTCAAATACCGGTCACCGCCACCCTAAAGTTATTGAAGCAATTACTTCTCAACTGGACCATTACCTGCACCTTATGGTGTATGGTGAATTTATTCAAAGCCCTCAGGTACTTTTTGCCGAAGCACTTTGTACCCTGTTGCCGGCGGAATTCAACTCGGTGTATTTTGTAAATTCGGGCAGCGAAGCCATTGAAGGTGCCATGAAACTGGCAAAGCGTTATACCGGACGACCTGAAATTGCCTGCTTTTCAAATGCTTATCACGGAGGAACCCAGGGAGCACTCAGCCTGATTGGCAGCGCTGTATGGCAGGATGCGTTTCGTCCGCTGCTGCCGGGTATTGCACAGCTAAAATTCAATGACATCCGTGACCTTGAAAGGATTAACTCTCACACTGCCTGCGTTGTAATTGAACCTGTTCAGGCCGAAGCCGGTGTAATACTTCCTCAGCAGAATTTCCTGAAAGCACTTCGCAAACGTTGCACCGAAACAGGCGCACTGCTGGTATTTGATGAGTCTCAAACCGCTTTTGGCAGAACAGGAACCATGTTTGCCTTTGAACAATATAATAGTTCACCCGATATTCTGGTGCTTTCCAAAGCATTGGGCGGTGGAATGCCACTGGGCGCATTTATTGCACCGGCATCAATTATGCAAAGCCTTACGCATGACCCGGTATTAGGGCATATCACCACTTTCGGCGGGCATCCGGTATGCTGTGCCGCCGGGCTGGCAGCCCTGAACGTAATTCAGGACGAAAAACTCGTGGAAACGGTAAATGCCAAAGCCGGACTTTTCAGAGAACGGCTGCAGCATCATCCGAAAATTATTAACATACGCAACGCCGGTCTATTAATGGCAATTGAATTGGGCAAGGACGAAGAGGTGAATGCCTTTATCCATAAAGGAACCGGGCTTGGCTTATTTGGCGATTGGTTTCTGTTCAATGCCAGTGCTTTCCGCATAGCTCCGCCTCTCACAATTACCACAGACCAGGTACATGAATGCTGTGATTTGGTGCTCAGGTGTCTCGATGAGCTGTAAGGTGAACGAATGAAATATAAAAATATATTTGCATTTTCTTGCTTTCTGTTGTAGTTTTGGCTTGATTTTAGCTGATTTTTAAGAAATAAAACGTTAATTGCCATTCTACTTCATCGAATATGCGCGTGTTTACTGTTATCCTGCTCTTTTTCAATGTCATTTCAGCTTTTTACGGCGGCATATTGCTGGTGCTTGACCCGAGCGGTCAACTGATGCAAATACCTACAACACTTTTAGATTCGAGCCCTTTCGACAGTTTTCTGATTCCCGGACTCATATTACTGATAGTTATAGGTGCGGGAAGTTTAATGACAGCAATTCTTACAATCAGAAAATCAAAACAATTTTATAAATGGGTGGTTACCATGGGTAGCGGACTCATTATATGGATATTAACGGAGTTAATAATGATACGTGAGTTTTCTATGTTGCAAGTTATTTATGGCGGGCTTGGTATCATTTTGCTGTTTCTAGGTATATCTTTGTGGAATCAAAATCTCAAAACATCATGAGTGAAATAGTTAGTAAATTAAAGGTACCCTCAGAAGGTAACATCCTCGTATTAAATGCTCCAATTGAATTTCAGGAGTTGATTAAAGAGGTTAGCTTCGATACCGTTCCTGCGAATACCCGATTAGGCAAGTATGACTACGTGCAAATATTTTCTGTTACCCAAAAGAGTATAGATGCGCTTATTAAACAATACGCAAAGGCAGGCAAACGGGATTGTATGCTGTGGCTCACCTACCCTAAATCGGGTGGAACCATCAAAAGCGACATCAAGAGGGAAGCCGTAGTGAAAGCGCTTGAAAAATCGAAACTGAAAGCTGTTACTACCGTGGTGATTGATGAAACATGGAGCGCTCTGCGAGCCAGACCTGCGTAATAACTACTTCACGCTTAGCCTGAGCGCCTTCTCCTGTCCGAGCCAGGCTTCAAGTTTATCGCCAATAGACACATTCCCCACTCCTGCCGGAGTACCGGTATAGATAAGATCGCCGGTGCGCAGTGTAAAGAACTTCGAAACGTGCGCGATGATTTTCGTAAATGAAAATACCATATTTCCGGAATTGCCGTGCTGCACGGTTTTCCCGTTAAGGTCAAGATGAAATTCTATATTGTTGTGATCAGGGAAACTATTTTTATCGTAGAAATTGCCCAGAGGCGAAGAAAAATCAAATGCCTTGGCTTTTTCCCAGGGAAGTCCGTTTTTGATTGATTCGCGTAAAGCATCGGCAGCCGTAAAATCTATACCGATTCCGATTTCATTAAAATAAGTGTGCGCAAACTTTTCGCTGATATGCCTGCCGAGTTTCGATATTTTAAGCACCAATTCCACTTCATATCGCACCTCATTGCTGAATGCCGGGATATAGAACGGACGGTTATTGACCAACAGCGAAGTATCGGGTTTGAGGAAAAATACCGGCTCCTCAGGCAAGGGCTTGCCTTCGGCACTGATGTAATCGCGGTAATTTCGACCGATGCAGATGATTTTCATGTTGGGGATTGGGGATTGGGGATTAGGGATTAGGTTTAAAATCAGTCAATTTGAAAATTAGATAATTTGAAAATGCCTGTCCTACCGGCAGGTAAACCTGTCCGCCTTTGGCGGAAAAATTCGACTTACGACTCACGACCCGTCAGGAGACGGATTTCGGCTTCGCCTCAACTCACGACTCACGACTCACGACTTTGACACTATTTTATGTTCACCGATGATTTATTGAAGCCACGCAGCTTGATGGCTGTCAGCACTTTCTTGGTAGTCAGCGGGAAGTCGGCTTTGGTCATCCAGTCATAATACGAAGGCTCTTTTGCAAACACTTCTTCCACGCTCCTGCCCTTATACTTGCCAAAATTGAAAACTTCGGTACCGGCTTCATTATATATAATGTGTCCGACGAGGTCGGCGTTGCGTGTGGTAAACGAAAAATCGTGCAATGCCTGTACATCGTTCGCTATAGGTATTGAAGTATTGCCGTTATTGTCAACATATTCCACATTGTTATAGCGGTCGAGCTGAGCTTCCAGTATTTCAAAAGTGGCGCGGGTATCTGCTTCGGCGCTGTGAGCATTGATGATGTCTTTTCCGCAATAAAAGCGGTACCCGGCTCTGAGGTTGCGGGGCTCCATTTTATGAAAAATATTCTGGGTATCAATAAAACGGCGTCCTTTGATATCAAAGTCCACTTCGGCGCGCAGAAATTCCTCTACCAACAGCGGGATATCGAATTTATTGGAATTGAATCCCGCCAGATCGCAGTTCTCGAGGAAGGCATGAAGCCTGGCTGCCACATCCTTAAAACGCGGACAGTCTTTTACGTCTTCATCGGTAATATGATGAATGGCTATTACTTCTTTCGGAATGGGCATGCCCGGATTGATGCGCATGGTCACCACTTCTTCGCTGCTGTCCGGGTTGATTTTGATGATGCAGATTTCGACGATGCGGTCGGCACCGACATTGACTCCGGTTGTTTCAATATCGAAAAAGGCAAGCGGACGGGTTAGTTTCAGTTTCATGGTTCTGTTATTTGGAAAAACTGAAAATGCGCGTGATCTCTTTCACATTCATCTCCCGGTCTTCGATTCGTATTTCGTCAGTAAATTCTTTGTATCCTTCACAAGTGGCTGTTATTGCAAACTCGCCCGGAGGCAAAATAACAACAGCACGTCCGCTGGTTTTATTCGGAAGATACGTACCAATAAGTGTATTTGATTTTTTGCTGTAAGCTTTGATACTGACCGAAGGACCGTCCTGCCATTGTTTCATCAAGACGTCATATCTGGTCTTATTATTTTTTCTTGTTGAATCAGCCAGTTTGTGTGATGCCATATAAGCGGAATCGAGTTTGGGTTTCAGGCTGTCCATAGCCATCTTTACATTTTTCCTGAAGATGTCGTAAATATTGGTGGAATCGCTGGTTGCAAGTGTAATTTTAATCGCTGTATAACCCGGTGTAACGTCTTTAAATATTACGCGATAGACATCGAGATTGCCGAATCCTTCGGGGCGCAAATCGGAAACGTAGGCATATCGCCCGCTTGCTGTAAAAGAAATGGTGGTATTATCGTCGGGTGTATTGATAGGATAACCCAGATTAACCGGTTCGGTAAATGTGTTGGTAGTCTTATCCCAGGTAGTTTTCATGATGTCGTAACCGCCCATGGTCTTGTGACCCACCGATGCGAAATAGAGTGTTTTTCCGTCGGGTGCGAGGTAGGGAAAATCATCATCAAATTTGGTATTGATAACAGGTCCCACATTTACCGGAGGTCCAAATTCGCCGTTCGGCATAAGCTTGGCCATGTAAATATCGTAACCGCCCAGAGAATTATCCAGCTTGGCTGAGAAAAAGATGGTCTTTTTATCATTGGTAATCGTAACCGAGTTGGCACCTTTTCCGGAAGCATTCACATTGTTGCCCATGGGCATCAGTTTTTGAAATGCCTTACCCTGCTTTACCGCAAGCCTTGTCTGGAATCGTGCATCGAGGTTGTCAATAAATACAAAAAGGTATGAGCCGTCGGCCGAAAGACCTGTCGTTTCTTCAACCAGCGGGGAGTTTATTGCAATCGGAAGGCGTTTGAACTTTTCCCAGGTACCGTATTTATTTTCAGACACAAGAACATCAGCCGAATAATAGCCATCAAAATCAAGCAGGTTCCCGACGTTTCCGGGACGCTTAGAGGTGTAGAACAGCTGGGTTTCGTTTTTGTTCACATAAGGATTATAGTCAGGAAAGGGAGAGTTTATACGGGCGCCCAGATTTTCATACGTTACGTTTACCGGATGTTCAACCATTTCTTTAGCCGTGTTGCACATTTCTATCTCCATGTCGGAGGTAATATAATTCTTGTCTTCAGCACCGTTGAGTTTCTGTTTGAATTTGGTGAACATTGCTATTGCGTCATCAAAACGATAGTTGACCATATACGCGCGCGCCAGATCATAATATACCTGAACATCAATTTTATCAGACGTAATGGCAACTTCAAGCAAAGGAACGGCTCTTGCTTTGTTAATGGTTGTGTTCAGATAACAGAAGCCGAGATTGTAATTTACTTCGGGGTTTGCGCTGTCTTTTTTTATCACAAGCTCATACTCTTTTATGGCTGTAACAAAGTCGCCGCCAAGGTACATGGCACGGGCATATTTTTCGTCGGGTACACCTTCGGGCTGTGTCCGAACCTGACTAAATCCGGGTTTTGAAAAAACCAAAAGACACAGTAGGGTGCCAATGAACACCCTTTTTACACGAAGTGCATGTTCTCTTATAGCTGTCATTCAGCGTTGATATCGATGGTTAACGTAATTCTATCAATTATTAATACTGATAACAAAAATATAAAAAATCGATTGTTTGATTTTAGAAGAAACAAATAGTTATAAACAGGAGTTAGTTGTGAGTCGAGAGTCGTGAGTCGAGAGTCGAGAGTCGAGAGTCAAAAGAAAAATGATACTTAATTTTTATTTATTTTTGCACAAAACTGAGATCGATGAAACGTACACTATATTTGCTTATCGCGATAAGCGCGATGCTCATTTTTAATAGCTGCGGACACAAACGTGAGTGCATTGCGCTGTTCAAAAAATCGTTTACAACGCAGGATTCTGTTGAACAGAAAAAGATATGGGAAGACGTAATTACCAAGTTTCCCGAATCGGAACAGGCCAACTACTGCCGTGCGGCATTGATGGGCCGCCCCGCTTTTCGCGAACGTATTCGTTTGCTCAACGAAGCAATTAAAGAAAACCCTGATTTTGCAGAAGCGTATAATTTACGCGGTCTTCTGAAGCTGGAACGCCGATTTTACAAATTCGCGCTTCAGGATTTTATCACGGCCTCCTCTATTGATAAAGAATATGCCGAAGCGTTTTACAACAAGGCAAATCTTTACAGAATATACCGTTCCATGCCCGAGGCAATGGGTGCATACGATACTGCGCTGATGCTCAAGCCCGATTTCTCCGAAGCCTGGCTCAACCGGGGCGTTGCCAATGATATCTGGGGGCATTATAAGGAAGCAATCCTTGATTTTAACAAAGCCATAGAATTAAGTCCGGATAATACGGAAATCTGGCTTGACCGTGGCATAGTAAAAGGAAAGCTGAAGGATTATAAAGGCTCTCTCGAAGATTTAAAGAGTGCTTTGAAACTGAATCCTGCCTACGGAAAAGCATGGCAGAACAAAGGCATTACCGAATACATGGCAGGCATGACGGACAGCGCCTGTGTCAGCTGGAAAAAAGCTGCTGATTTGGGTGTTGCAGACGCCTCTAAGGCAATCGCGAAATATTGCAAGTAAAATAAACGTGATGATGAACGCTCGATGTTAATACATCGATTTGTTATCACTTTGCCTGAGCGGTGTTATATATCGAAGAGCTACTTCAAGCCCGCCCATACCGCTGCTTGCAACCGAAAGTTTCGATACGTTCACATCGTAACTTACGCCCAGCATAAAATTCTTGTATTCAAACATGGCTTCGGCCACAATGGCATCGGAAAAGCGGTAGTGCGCTCCCACCGATAACGCTGTTTCCTGAATAAAATTGGTGTAATGCGAAGCATCCTGCAGGCGGAAACGGAACAAACTTCCCATCATGATTTCACGCGACGGACCCTGAAAATAAACGGCTAAGCTGGGAACCAGAGAAAGGCTGGTGTTTCTGATTCCAATAAGTGAATACCCGTGAATGTTCACCCTGCGATACAGTTTCTGGGCTTCGTTGTCCATGAACTGCTGTTTGGGTTTATTGAGGTGAAACATCGATATTCCGAGGTTTAGTTTAAAGGCATTGTTGCTCGACATTGTGGTGGAACCGCTGTTGTATGTATAGAGAACGCCTGCCGCAAAATCGCCATAATTGAAATGGGTAAAATTCATGGTTTCGCCCGACGAGAGTGATGAATTGAAACCGTTATCGGAATGCGGGTCATACTGATTGCCCCACTGCATGGCAGAAGCACTGATACTGCGTTGTGCAAATCCGCCCTGAACACCGGCAGTAAGAATATTATTTCTGTTCAGCAGAAGGTGATACGCCAATGATACATTTGCCTGAAAAACGCCCATTTTGGTATCAGCGGCGCGGTCGTTATACAGCTGTAAGCCAACACCCAGAAAGCCACCGTTGATAGCGCGTTTCAGCAAACCGGCGTCATACGATAAGGCGTAAGTGGTGTATGGATTCGCAATGCTTCTCCACTGGCTTTTATAATTACCGATTATCCGGTGGTCGGCATTAAATGCTCCGGCAAGCGCAGGATTAAGGGTGAGTGGCGCTGCATTGAACATTGAAAAATGAATATCCTGTGCAGAAACCCTGCCCACCAGTATCGCCAAAATGCAAAAAACCAACAATTTCTTCATTATGCTACAATTTTAATGCTTATTGATTATCGAACCAGCGTTACATTTCCCTTTTTGGTGAGATGCTTGCCGTCGGTAAAATCTACTTCAATGTAATATACAAATACGTTCGGATCCATGGGCTGACCTCTAAAAGTGCCGTCCCATCCTTTTGACATATCATTCGTTTCAAATATTTTTTCGCCCCAGCGATCGTAAATAATGAAACTCAGTGTTTTTATAGCACCGCCATAAACCAGCAGCTCGTCGTTTTGATTATCGCCGTTAGGTGAAAAAATATTGGGTACGTAAACATTCGCCGTGGCACAATCGGTGGTCGCCGCTTTGACATCAAAGGTGCTGCTGATGGCACATCCGTTCTGGTCGGTAACTTCAACAATATAAGTACCGGGCGCCACCGGACTGTTTGTTTCACTTGTACTGCCATTATCCCATGATATAGTATACGGACCACTGCCGCCATTAATATTGATGGTAATAGAACCGTCTGACTGCCCTATGCAGCTTTCATCAGAAACCTGAGCATCCAGTGCCTGAACATCGTACACGGTAACATTGAGGGTATCAACATCGCCGCAAGTACCGGCAATGGTATAAATAATCTGATGTGTTCCCGGCCCGGCCAGTGCAGGGTCAAAGGCACCCGTACCTGAGTTGGTGATGCCGGTGCCTGTCCATGTTCCGCCCGGTTCGGCAGCTGCCAGCGCAAATCCTGAATTATTGGCACAGATTGGATTTACCGGCGTTATGTAGGCATTTGCTTTGCGTGTGGTAAGAATGTATGGTTTATTCGTAAAGTCGTTCCACCCGCTGATGGATATTGAACTGAGCGGTGTGCCGGCTGTAAGTGTTGGTGTACTTGTATTCTGCCATTGTGCAACAGCAGTTTTCCAGTTGCCAATTCCCTGCCAGTTCCCATCGGCAACAGCATCGTAATAGATTTCAATTTTTGCTGCATCGCTGCCGCCGCTGCGGTTTATCCTGTGGTAGAAATCAGGGTTGGCGACACAGATTGTGGAATCGGTAAGGATGCGGTTAAAACCTTCGGTAGCAGCATCAACATTGGCCATTCTGACCGTGAACGTATTTGATGCGGGTGAAGCGGGTGTAATGACAACAGGTCTGTATCGCGGTGTACCGGTAGATGAACCTGTAGGAAACAGGAAGGAAGAAGTGGCATCCGTTACTCTGGAGAGTACGCCATTCCCTGTGCTGCTTACAAAACCCGAAGTGCGTGTAATGGCTGCCGGGTCTGAATTCAGAACATACATGGCGAAACCTGATGTTGCAAGTTCACGGTCGGTAAGACCAAGTATTCCGATACTGTAACAATCAATTCCGAGCGATTTAACACCGCTTCCCGTAAGGTCAATATCATAGAATGATGTAGATGCCGTTCCGGCAATCATTTGATTCGTGCCATTTAACTCCACATAACCGCTGCCGGCAGTGAAGTTGGAGTTATTCACCCAGTCGCCAGCCACATGAAAGGCGCCATCGCCTCCGGCATTGGCATTATTGGTGAAAGTACTTGTTATGGTAACATCGCCCAGATTGTTGAGGGTACCGGTGGCATTATTGGAAACATCGCCATTTACCTGAACAATAGCGTTTGTGTTCACAAATACAAGGGCGCCATTATTATACAGTAACTGCGCTCTGGCACCGAATGCTGTTGTAAGCAACAAAAGCATTACAACAAAACCTATTTTATGCCGCATTTTCAAATTGTTTTTTAGTGAACTAAATTACTACTACTTAGCGTTTGTTTTCAAACCTTACCGATGTTTTATTAACATTGTTATCAGCACCCAGCAGCTTCATGGTTTCCTGTGTTTGCTTGCCTGTCCAGCTCTTAATCAGCTGTTTAGTAGCATCGGGTACGCGGAGCTGACTCAGTAAGACCGGGTCAACATTCGTTGTTGCTGCCGTTGTTTTTGTGATAACAGCAGCCTTTTTAGCAGCAGCTATCCAGTTAAATGTAAAAGCTTTATCGTCTGTCGAGGCAACAGTGAAGCCATTGTGATCCTGACTTACAACATAAACATTTGCCAATCCGCCAAGAGCACTTACCGTAACAACCGGAATGGCATCTGCACCAAGTTGTGAAATATATTCCCGGGAATAATCAACCCGCATTTGCTTACCGTTCATCGGCAGACTTCCAAAATCGGTTACCGTAACATTGTTTTCCAGAGCGCTTACGCGGACATCCATTTTTTTAATGTCTTCACGATTGTACTTTACACCGGCAATGGAAAGTGTGCTGAGCGCGTAGACATCTATACCTGAAAAAGTATTATCCTGCAAATAGTCCGGCGCTTCGTCAAGAATCAATCCCATATGCATATTCGGCCTGTATTTAGCTTCGTTACCCGCCTGAACGTCATCTGTTTCTACTTTATATTTGTAGAAGGCAGGTTTAATGGCATCAATATCATGCATAGCCATTTCATACGTCGCATTGTCAAGATAATTGATATTTCTTTTGGTTTCTCGAGATGATATTTGTGTTGCAGTCACATAATACAGAGCATACCAGGGATATGCATTTGTACCAAGATATCCATATTGTGCAGCTGATGCAGCAATTGTTGGTTCACCGCCAAGGTTATTCATTATAATAGTATGACAGGCTGCCAGCGGACTTACATCGAACTGGGCTTTACCGACATTAAGCAGCGCTGGATTTGTATACGAACCACCCATAGATGCTATTTGTGCCGACTGTGAGCTTGCACTATTGGTCCAGCAGTTGATGCCCGGATAGGCTTCACCCCAGAATGTAGCTCCAAAATTATTGTTTGATGATTTTCCATAAATACCGCATCCGCCTCCGGTAGTAGTGCCACCGGTTACCTCACCCCAAACACCTGCACCGTGACCAACACCATCGAAGTAACCCGCCACACCCGACGGAAAACTTGTGGTAGATGAGTTGCTGCTGTTTGAAATACCCATAATCGCACTGTAAAGATTTGCTGCCAGTGTATTCTCACCATATAAGGCAACTCCATGTGCAGAATGAGTAGCTGAAACAGCTGTGGTAGGAACTGCATTGGTTCCTTTGGCTGATGTTGCAATCAGAGCGTCGGTGCTTGTTCCGCCTGCAGGCAGGTTGATGGCCACATTACCTGCATCGGCAGTAATGGTTCTTCCGGCGCCTGACCCTGCACAGCCGTCATAAGCCTGATCGAGTGATAAGCATGAAGTACCTGTACCTGTCGGACCTGTCGGACCCTGTGGACCGGGAACCGTAGAAGCAGCACCGGTAGGACCCTGTGGTCCCGTTAAGCCTGTTAAGCCTGTTAAGCCCGTCGGACCTGTCGGACCGGGAACCGTTGAAGCAGCACCTGTCGGACCCTGAGCACCCGTCAATCCTGTGGGACCTGCCGGGCCGGGAACGGTAGATGCGGGACCTGTAGGACCCTGGGGACCGGTTAAGCCGATTAAACCCGTAGGACCTGTCGGGCCGGGAACGGTAGAAGCTGCACCCGTAGGACCCTGTGCACCCGTCAAACCTGTGGGGCCTGCCGGACCGGGAACCGTGGAGGCGGGACCGGTAGGACCCTGCGCACCCGTCAATCCGGTTAACCCTGTTGGACCTGCCGGACCCGGAACAGTAGAAGCTGCACCGGTAGGACCCTGTGCACCCGTCAATCCGGTAGGACCTGCCGGACCGGGAACGGTAGATGCCGGACCTGTGGGACCCTGTGCACCTGTAATACCTGTCGGACCCGCCGGACCTGCCGGACCGGGGACAGTGGATGCGGGACCTGTGGG
>JBAXND010000069.1 GCA_037133915.1 Bacteroidota bacterium | reverse complement strand
GAATAACTGGTCCCACAGGTCTCACCGGCTTAACGGGAGCTCAGGGAATAACCGGCCCCACAGGTCTTACGGGTTTAACAGGCTCGCAGGGCCCGCAAGGGATACAAGGTGTGATTGGTCCTCAGGGGCCACAAGGGATTCAAGGTCCTGCAGGTCCTCAAGGTATTCAAGGGTCAATTGGTCCTGCAGGTCCTCAAGGTATTCAGGGAATACAGGGCATACCTGGGCCAACAGGTTCAGGTGGATTATCGGGAAGCGGCACAACAAATTATATTACACGCTGGACAGGCTCCACAACACTGGGGAATTCTTCGCTGCAGGATATCGGTAGTGGTTATGTTTCATTAGGTACAGCCCCCAATGCTGCTTACGGTATTTATAGTTATTTTGGAGGAAGTGGTTCTGCAATAAATGCACAACAATCTACAGGGGCTGCTGCAAGTGTAAATGGCGAAAATACAGGCTGGTTTGGAGTACGTGGAACATGCACAACGGGTGGCGCCGGTGTAGTCGGTGTGAACAACACGACCACCACTTATGGCGCTTTGGGTACACATTCTAGTTGGGTAGGCAGCATTAATGCCGGGGTATACGGCTATAATGGAAATACAAGCGGCTATGGTGGCTATTTTGATAATCCAAGCACTTCCGGCGATTATGGCATTTATACAAACAAGGGCGGCACTTCCGGATATGCCGGTTATTTTAATGGCAGCTATTACGGTGTATATTCTACAAATGGCAGCGGTGGCTATGGTTTATATTCCAATGGAAGTGCGGCAGCTTTTTATGCTCTGTATGGATACAGTGGCGCTTCTTATGGTCTTATGATAAGCTCCGGTGCCGGCTATTGCAGCTCATTTTCATCGAGTGGAGCTTATGCTTATGTTGCAGATGGCTCAACAGCACGAAAAATTACCGGAACAAATTCAGTTTCCGAGATTATTCCCACAAAAGACCATGGTCGCATATTGCTTACATGTCCAGAATCTCCCGAATATTGGTATCAGGATTTTGGAAGTGGCGTAGCCGTAAACGGCACTGCCCACATTGAGCTTGATCCTATTCTTACTGATGTTGCGGTTATTGATGCAAATAATCCTGTCCGGGCATATATTCAAACACGCTCCGCCACACCAAGACCGGTTTCGGTTGTTCCAACTTCAACCGGATTCGATGTTTTTGTGAAGAATGAAAATACTGCAAAGCAATTTACTGATTACGGTTCTGCTTCAATTAATGGTTCGGAGATATGGATTGATTTTTCAAATGATTTTTCATCTGCTATCAGCGGCAGCAATGCGGCAGTAATTACCATCACTCCCAATAATCCCGGTGTTACATTATATGTAAGCGATAAAACAAGCGGCGGATTCCGAGTGAAGTCTACAACGGGGAACATAAGTTGTTCTTTCGACTGGATTGCCATGGGGAAAAGCGCTTCTGTAACATCAACAAACGATACGGTTATTTTTGATTATATGGTATTACTGAAGCCAAAGACTAATTATGGCGAAGGAAGATTTCCACAAGCTCCCGGTCCCGGTTTTATGCGTGATAAAAATGAAATTGAACTTGCAAAAGCTGCCAACCGGCCCGATATGACTAAAGTATTTCACTGGGCCGACGACTGGGATGTTTATGGTTACGATCCTGCAAATTTTGTGAAAATTGGGCAGGTAGTTCCCGGAGGACCCAAGAAAGGACTCATTAAAACCGGTAATCAAACATTTGTTGCGCAAAGCGAACTTGACAGGCAGCATAATGTTCCTTTCAGCGCTAGCGGAACCGATAGCCGCAAGCCTACCTTGAATAATCCGAATGGGTTATTGAAATAATTTCATTATTTGGAAGCGAATATTCTCATCAAATTCCCAAATCTGATGGATATCAGCTTTGTGTAAATCCGCTTGCAAATATCAGTGTTGTAGTATGTTGTATGATTGGTCGTATCCTATTTAAGTTGTAGGATAAGCTTATTGTATCTGTTAGGTAATTAACAGTTTGTGTAGTGTTAACTTTGGCTAAACAAAACACTTCAGCTATGTTAACAGTTAAGAAAATTCTTGAGGCTAAGAGCAGCCGGGTTTATGCAGTTACCCCCGAAAATACTGTCTATGAAGCACTGCAGCTTATGTCTGTTAAAGATATTGGTGCCGTAGTGGTTTTAAACGGTGAGACACTATCCGGAATCTTTTCCGAGCGCGACTATGCCCGTAAAATTGTGTTGAAGGGATTGCTTTCTAAAGACACGAAAGTAGCTGAGGTAATGACGTCAGACGTTATCTCGGTTGATGCAGAAATGAATATTTTTGAATGCATGGAACTGATGTCTGAGAAACGTATCAGGCACTTGCCTGTTGTGGAAGGAGATAAAGTTACCGGTATGATAACTATTGGAGATGTGGTGAACGCGATTATTAAGTCGCAGGCTACTGAAATTAATAGTTTACGCAATTACATCAGTGGCGGCGCATATGGTGGCTGAATCGTAGAATAAAAAAAAAGAGCTGCACCGTTCAAAGTGCAGCTCTTTTTTTTTATCTTTTTTGCAATTTACAATTGTATGTAAAGTGTTCCTGCGTGCAGGTTTTTCGTCCAGTCAACTTTGTAGCGGGTAGGGCAGTTGCCGTTCAAAGCCACTGGTTGGTTGTTGTCATCAAATCCGAATGTTACGGTTGCCGATTTATTGTCGGCGGGTATTGAGTAGATTTTTATTCCTGCAGCAGGATCCCATCCGCAAGCTTCTTTGTGTTTTACAGACTGGGTGATTTCAACATAGAAATTCTCACCATTTCTGTTTATTCCCCACATAACAAGATTGTTTTTTCCATCGGCGGAGCCAAAACCATCAACGGTGCAAATAAGGTCGCCCGGTGTTCCGGTAAATGTTTTCTGGCGTGCAATTGTCCAGGTACGCGTTGTGTTATCATCAAAGGTAGCTTGAATGGAGCCTGAAACTTTGTGCACAACGGATGTCAGTGTTGAGCCAAGATTGTCAAGCAAACCGCCGCTTACGTTCTCATGTTTTTTTGTTCCGTTGATAGTAAAAGATTTTCCGTTTGAGATTTTGGTTATATGCAGGTTGATGAATTTTACGTACACTACGGCACCTGCATCTTTCCAGTGAGTATTCACATTTTTTCTAACCTGAACCTGACCTGACCGATTGTGTGTGCCGGAGCAGTTCAGCCCGTTATAAGTTATGTTATATGTAATTGTGTCATTCACTACGCTGGTAGAATCGAGGGTTGCATTGCAGGGAACCCAGTTTCCGGCTTTGCCGCCGCTTTTAGAAATAACGTCATTCACATCTTTATCCGCATCATCGTTTGCACCCTGCATGGCGACCTCATCTTTGGTGAGTTGTTGAAGTGTGGATGTGTCGGTGTTCGGGCCATTCGATTTGTCTTTTTTGCATCCTGAAATGCTTATTCCTGCAATCGCGATCAGGATGGCGCCTGCGAAGATTAGTTTTTTCGTTTTCATGATTTCTGAGAATTAAAGGTTATTAATTGATTCAATTTCTTGTCGTGTTCAATAGTTATACACCCGTAACCTGTTTTACCCTTATGCAAAGATGATTTTTTTTAAAGGAAGTTAGAACGCGTCATGTAAATAATAGATTGTCAGACATTAATAAGTGCAAAAATAGTAATAGTTTTATTGGAATCATTTACGGTGTTACTGTCATTGATAGTTTTGTAACTGCACATGCTGCAAAAAAGCCGGTTGCTCCTTCGCTCAAATTGGTGGGAACACTGGCAGGTGCCGAGTCAAATAAACCGCCACGCCAGTTGGTTTCTGAAAGCATGGCGCGTAGGTAAGTTTCAAAATCCGGACTAAGAGAATACCTGCTTTCGCTGATAATGCTGCCTGCCGGAAAGGAAATCTTTTCGAGTTCGGGAGCAAATATTTCGCTCACATCAAGGGTTGTAAGCGTATAGTAAAAGAGTTTTGCAGTACACAGCGAGGAATCGGTTCCGCTATAAGCCGGCAATTTCGACCAATCTATTATTATTTCAAACATGGCAGACTTCTCTGCGTTGTAAGTATTCGCTATCCAGTCGATATGATAGAGCTGGTTGTTTTTATTTTTAGAATACCTCAAAGGTGCGAAAGCTGAACCCTGTATCATCTTCGCTTTGGCGGTGTAAATCCCATCATCAGCCGATATCAGAAGAGAGTAGGTTTTCGCACTTGTAGCAGCGAAATTTTTCTTCGTGCAATACAGCCCGCTTCCGACGGGCTTTTCAGTAAGTATAAAGGATGAGTCGCCATCGCTTAATCTTACGGTTGCACCTGATAACGGTAGGGGATTTTCATTTAACTGAGAAACCGTTTTTGTGAGTTTAACGGTTTGTGTTTTTACTTCGTCTGTGAGGATGGCATCAACAACAACCAGCTTCAGCGGTTCCTGCTGTAAGTCCCATGTTGTTTGCTTTTCGCATCCCGCAATGATTAGAATAACCGCTATGAACAATATTTTTCTCATCATCAGAATTTAAAACAGTAATTTAATGATGGTATGATTCCGGCAACCGAAATACTTGTTGGCACCAATTCATTATTTCCATTCTTGTTAGCGGGCACAACAAAATTTCCGTTGTCGTCAATGATTTTATTGAAATTAATGGAAATAGGATTTTTTCTTCCGTATGCATTATAAAGTGTAAGCATAAGGCGGTGCTGGTATTTGCGTTCAGGCTTGCTCAATCTGTAAGTCACGGCAATATCCATTCGGTGATAAGCAGGCAGTCTGTCATTATTTTTCGCACCGTAAACAGGTATTGAATAACCGTTAAAATAATAAAAGCCAACGGGAGTAGTGATGGCACCGCCGCTCAGGTAAATCCAGTTTGCGCTGAATGACCAGCGTTTTCGGGTGTTATAAGAAATGTTCGCACAAAAATCATGAGGACGATCGTAAGACGCGGGATATGGTTCGTTTCCATTCATACCTTCAATAAGTTTGAATGTTCTTGACCAGGTGTAGCCCAACCATCCGGTAAGTCGGCCTTCCGGCTTGCGGAGCATCAATTCTAAACCGTAAGAATATCCTTTCCCGAATCTTAATTCTCCTTCTATCAAAGGGTTGTAGAGCATGTTCGCATGATCTTTATAATCAATCTGATTGTAGAAGTATTTATAAAATCCTTCAACGGAAAAATTGAATTTCGATTTGAATACGCTGCTGAACCATCCCAGAGCGAATTGATCGGCAAGCTGTGGCTTTATATTGGGGCCTGAGGGTACCCAAACTTCAAGTGAGGTGAATGGACTTACCGAGTTTGAAAGTACCTGAAGGTATTGTGCTGTGCGATTGTAGCTGGCTTTGATAGACGATTTTTCACTGATTGCATATCGCATGCTGATGCGCGGCTCCGGATTGAAAAATGTAGCGTACACCTTGTTTTTTGCTACATCCACGGTATCAAACACTTCATAATTAGTATTGAAAATATAGTAGGTAGTAGGTCCCAAATTTTGCCACACAGGCAATCGCAGTCCGTACCTCAGAGTTATTCTGCCACCAATCTGTTGTTCATTGCAGAGATACAAATCGTATTCCATTGAGTTGTATTTTGCAACCGCTGCTACATGGCGCTGTGTTTCCGTATCAGAAAAAAATACGTTGCCCGGATTCGATGCATGTGAGCTGATGTCAATTCCTGCCTTGAAAGTATTCTGCGGATTTGCGAACCACGAAAAATCGGATTTGAAAGTGGTGTTGGCGATGGATGAATTCCAATAATTATTTTGTTCTTTCGAGATGTACATGTAGTAATTGTAACGGCTGTAACAAACTGTGGTGTTCGAAAATAATTTATTATTAAAAATATGATTCCACCTGAACGTCCCGAGTATATTGTTCCAGCTGATGCCAAAAGTCTGTACGGCACCTGTGGTAAGTCTGCTGTAATCATCATTGCCGCCATAAGCCGAAAGAAAAAAGCGGTTGTTGTCATTCAGCTTCAAATTTATGCGGGCATTGACGTCAAAGAAATTTATCGTAAAAGTTCTGTCAGCGCTTTTAGTCGGATTCAGCCAGTTGAGATTTGCTCTGCGACCTGAAACAAAAAAGGAGCATTTGTCTTTTTTAAAAGGACCTTCAAGAGAAAGATCGGAAGTATAGGGTCCGATATTGCCGCCAAACCCGAACTTTTTCATGTTGCCGTCTTTTGTTCTTACATCAATAAC
Source organism: Bacteroidota bacterium (assembly GCA_037133915.1). Taxonomy (NCBI): domain Bacteria; kingdom Pseudomonadati; phylum Bacteroidota; species Bacteroidota bacterium. Next base: position 9,632 of record JBAXND010000069.1, on the reverse strand, counting down.
CGAGGAGAGCCGGCCGCCATAGCTTGCCGGGAAATCGCCCTTGTATGCTTCCACATCTTTAATGGCGTCGGGTGCCAGCGCGGATACAAAACCAAAAAGATGGGACGGATTATAAATAGGCGCTTCATCAACAAGTATCAGATTCTGGTCGCTGTTTCCGCCGCGCACGTAAAACAGGGTTGAACCGTCGCCGTATGCTTTTATCCCGGGAACGGCCTGCAATGATTTAATAATGTCAACATTTCCCGCAAAACCCGGAAGCTGATTCAGTACGCGCGGTGTGAGCTTAAGCTGGCTAAGCTGTTGTTCCTTTTGTTGCTGTTCTTTATCATCGGCGCTGATTACAACGGCTTTTATTTCTGTCTTTGAAATTTCCAGTTCGCCTGTGAGTTTAATATTGTCTTTAAGCTGCAGCTTTTGTGAAATGCTCTGATATCCCAAAAGGGAAAACACCAATTCGTATTCTCCTTCAGGCAGTGTGAGAGAATAATAGCCGTAAGCGTTGGTAGCTGTGCCCATGCTTGTGCCTTTTACGTAGGCGTATGCACCTATCAGAATTTCACCGGTCGTTTTATCTTTAAGGTAGCCGCTGATGGTAAATTTCGCAATTGACGGCGTTTTATTCTCAATAATATCCTGAGGACTTGCTTTGCGAGGCTTGAGTACCACCTGATGCTCCATTACAGTCCATTCAATTCCGTTAGCTGTAAAGAGGTCAGCAAAGATTTCTTTAACCGGTTTGTTACGGGCTTTGATACTCACTTTTCTGTCAACAGGAATGTTTTGGGAACTGAAAGAAAAATTGATGTCTGCAAGTTTTCCAATTTGTGCAATGGCTTCGCCCAAAGGCTTGTCTTTTATTTTTACCGAAATCTTTTTATCAAGATTCTGCGAAAACAGCATGTGCGGAACAGCCAGTAAAATAACGAGAAACAGGAATCTCAACGTGCGTATCCCGAATACTTTCATAGCAGTTTAATTATCAGGAACAACCTTTGCCGGAGATTAATATCTGTGAACCGGACTTTTTAATTTTGATATCAAGAGTGGCTTCAATTACTTTAAGCACCGCATCAAGTGACTGGTTGCTGAATGTTGCTGTAAGCAGGCAATTCGCAAGTTCGGGATTTTCAAGCTTTATTTGCGAGCGGTACACCAGATTCAGTTTGGAAATAATGTTATCAAGACGTTCATTATTGAAAATAAATTCGTGTGTTTTCCATGCAAGGAAATTCTGGTCGTCATTTACTGTTTTTACTGCCACAGCGCTTGTTTTAGGCATCTCAACTTTATCTCCGGGAGCCATAATTGTGCGTTCCGATGGTGAGTTTTTACGATATACCGCCACTTTCCCGTTACTCAAAATCACCGTAACGTTATTCTCTGTGGGGTTGGTATTTACATAAAATGAAGTTCCTAAAACTTCAATCATCACTCCGTCGGCTTCAATAATAAATGGCTTTTGTGCGTCGTGCGTAACATTGAAATACGCTTCGCCTTTTAGACTTACATCACGATGCGATTTACTGAATTCCGAAGGGTAGGAGAGCGTGGTACCTGCATTCAGCGTAACGGATGTGCCATCGGGAAGTTTACTCTCCAGTGTGGTGGTCTGTGCCGTCAGTATTTTTTGTTCCGGTGTGTCGAAAATTCTGTAAAGTACAACGGAAGAAACTGCCAGAACAATCAGAATCGCTGCAATACGGAACAACCTAAGATAGGATGATGAGGAAGTTCCGCGGTCGCGATTGATTCGGATAACGGGCTTTTCATCGGCTTTTCGTAATTCGTCAGCAGCCTTGCGGAAGTTGAATTTTTTCCATTCAGATTCAACTTCAATTGTTTCCTGAATTTTTGTTTTCTCGAGTGCCTGCCAGGTAAGACGGTATTCGTTGAACAAAACCTGATGATCGTTGGATTCTTTCAGCCATTCCGATAAACGGAGGATTTCATCTTCCGTTGCTTCACCTGAAAAATATCTGGTGATTAACTCAATACCGTATGTTGAACTTGTTTCCATAATTGTTTCTGCACACGTTATACACCCGAAACCTGTTTTACCCTTACGTCCGTTATAAATATTTTTATAATAGCCACAATTCGTGAATTATCAATATGATACATAAATAGTCTTTGAGCCGTTCGCGCAAATGCTGCAATGCTTTTGACATCTGGGCTTCAACGGTTTTTACGGAAATGCCCAAACGGTCGGCAATTTCCAGATATTTTAATGATTCGAAACGCTGTAACATGAATACTTCACGACATTTTTCTGGCAGTTCATCAATGGCATTTTGAATTTTTACGGCAAGTTCAGCTTCTACCAGATGGTCATTATTGTGATATTCTGTTTCCGAATGAAGGTGTTCAAGAATCAGAATATCCCAGTTGAACTTTTTGTTATCGCGAAGATGATTGATACATTTATTATATATAGAAGCAGAGAGATAGGATTTGTAAGATTTATTCAAATCAATTTGTGCCCTCTTGTCCCACAGGCCGATAAATGCATCGTGAACAATTTCTTTGGCCGTATCAAGGTCTTTCACATACTTCTGTGCAAAGAACGTAAGTCCCTTGAACTGGCTTTTAAAAAGCTGTTCAAATGTTTGTTCGTCGAGCTGACGGATGGGATATGTGTTTTCTTCGCTCAGTTTATTCTGTTTTTTAACTTACGACTTAAGACTGATGTTCCTTACGCAGCAGGTCATTCACTGTTTTTACAGGATTGAATGTGATGATGGGCACTTCTACAAAAACGGTATTCCAGTTGCTCATGGCGCCATTCCACAATCCCGGAAGTTCAAGAGCTTTGAGTGGTTTACCATCTTTTGTTTTATGTGAAATAAATCCTGTTTCCGGGTCGATGAATTTATGCAAGTCGAATTTTTTTCCGTCGTGTGCTGTCAGGCTGCACACAAGGTCTACCGGGTTAAAGTGAGTTGCTTTCATAAATATTTCGCGCTGCAGCGGATCTTTAAGATGTATCTGCGACGACTCCACAATCTGAAGGCTCACTTCTCCCTGCGGACTGCGCACCAGAAATGGACCGCCACCCGGCTCGCCTTCATTCTTTACCATGCCGCACACGCGTATCGGGCGGTTCAGCTTTGAATGCAGCAGCTTTATTCTTTCTTTTGATTTCAGGCGATAAAATTCACTTTCGAGGTCAACAAAAAACTCTTTTTTCAGAAAATGTTTAATCTCAATTAATTTTTCGTCAGTGATAGCGGCATTTTCAAGTAATCTGATATAATCAAACACCTGTTCTCTCAAATGCAGCAGGCATCCGCCGATAACTTTTTTGAAGAGGAATGTTTGTTCTTTCAGTGAATCGGGAACAACATTGTCGATATTTTTAATAAAGACAATATCGGCATCCACTTCATTCAAATTACTGATGAGTGCTCCGTGACCGCCGGGTCTAAACAGCAGTGAGCCGTCGGCTTCCCGGAAGGGTTTATTGTCTGCATCAACGGCAATCGTGTCGGTAGATGATTTTTGAACCGACCAGGAAATTTCAAATGTTACATTGAACATTTGTTCATACCGCCCAACAACTCCATCCAGCAATGCTTTGAAAGATTCAATATGTTCGGGCGATAGGGTGAAATGTATGAGTACCTTGCCATCGCTGCTTTTGCAATAGTTTGCACCTTCAACCAGATGTTCTTCCGCGGCTGTGCGTGCGTGATTATCGTATTTGTGAAACTTCAGCAATGCCTTCGGAAGTCCGGCATAATTAAGTCCTTTGGCTGTGAGAAGCTGTTCGAGAATGGTGTTCAGTTTCCGGTGTTCTGTCAACGATTGGATGCTTTCTCTTTTTTTTGCAAGGCATTGCTCCAGATCATCATAAAATGCAAAGCGCTCAATTTCACTAAAGAAATGGAATGCTGAATTAAACCCCGTTTCGCTCAGGTATATTTTATGGTCTGATTCAGTGCCGGTGTACTTGTCCATAAAGGCGAACAAATGGCTGAACATACGGCTGGCAGCTCCTGAAGCCGGAACGAATTTCACAACACGGCAATCCCCCATTTTTTTATCAAAAAATGTTGCCATCTGTGTCGCATCAGCTGCAGCTATTTTTCTTATCCCTTCGCCGGGAGTGGCCGGTGCTGCGAGGTCTATGTAAGGAAAGCCATGAACAAATTCACTGATTTGCTTTTTAATTGTTTTAATGTCGGCGCCCTTCGCGTCTATCTGTTTTTTATCTTTTTCGGAAAACATATTTTTTCTTTTGTCAATAGCGCTATAAAAATACTAAATATTGGAATCTGTAAGGTTTAATGTGCCACGAAATTAGATAATAATTCAGGAGTTAAAGATTTTTGTCTTTTTGGCCTGTTTTTGTAGTAATTTTGCATCCGTTTAACAATATTATTATTGGTCATGGACTGTCCCGTATGTAAAAAGGCAATGATTGTTCTGGAACTCGATCAGGTTGAGATAGACCATTGCACATCATGTAGCGGTATCTGGCTCGATGATGGAGAGTTGGAATTACTGCTTGAGGATGCTGAAGAAAAAAGACGTGTATTATCTACATTGCACGTTGATTCAACAGTCAAAGAAAAATCGCGCCGCTGCCCGAAGTGTTCAAAGAAAATGAACAAAGTTTTCATTGGCAATAACAATGAAGTGCTTGTTGATTCCTGCAAAAAGCAGCACGGTATCTGGTTTGATAATGGCGAACTGCATGATGTTATCAAGCTTGCATCAATTGACCGCGAGAATAAAATATTGAAATTGCTGAACGAAATGTTCCGTTATAATTTAAGTCGCTGATAAAAAAAGTAAATTTAAAATAGGAGGTTATTATGATCGCATTGTTTGTTGTTTTAGGAATCGCGCTTATTCTGATACTGATGGTTATCGGAATGTACAACTCTTTAGTAAGACTGCGCAATCAGGTAAAGAATGCATGGGCACAGATTGATGTGCAGCTTAAACGCCGCCATGATCTTATCCCCAATCTTATTGAAACCGTGAAGGGCTATATGACTCATGAGCGTGAAACCCTTACAAAAATAACGGAAGCCAGAAGCAACGCCATGTCGGCATCGAGCATTCCCGATAAAGCTGCCGCCGAAGGTGTACTGAGCGGACTGATGGGCAAACTGCAGGTTGCTGTTGAAGCATATCCCGATTTGAAAGCAAACCAGAGTTTTCTTGCTTTGCAGGAAGAACTGACATCAACCGAAAATAAAATTTCGTATTCACGTCAGAGCTACAACGATCAGGTATTGTTTTACAATAACAAAATTCAGGTGTTCCCGTCAAATGTTATTGCCGGTATGTTCAGCTTCAAGCAGGGCGACTTCTTTGAAATTACCGACGTCGCTGAAAAAGCAGTTCCCAAGGTTAGTTTTTCCTGAAAATTGTCACAATAAACCGAATCTTTTATGTGGGAAATAATTCGCGCCAACCAGCGTAAATCTGTATTCCTTTTTATTATCATGGGCCTGGTGCTTGTGGTATTGGGCTTCATCGTGGGGCTGGCTTTCAGCTCCGATGGCAGTGGTGGTATCATTGGTATCATCATAGCATTTCTGGTGTGGGGAATTCTCACGCTGGTAAGCGTAACATCCGGCAGCGCCATCATGTTATCTGCCAGTAATGCGAAACCGATTACGCCCGATATTCATCCGCAGCTGTATAATGTTGTGGAGGAAATGCGGATTGCCGCAGGCCTTACAAACATGCCCAAGATATACATCATCAACACCGATGCGCCGAATGCTTTTGCCACAGGTATTTCTCCTGAAAAGGCATCTATTGCTGTAACAGCAGGTTTGCTTGCCCGCCTTAACCGCGACGAATTGCAGGGTGTTGTGGCACATGAGATGTCGCACATTTATAATCGCGATGTTCGTTTTATGACGATTGCCGGTGTGATGATGGGAACGATTGTAATTATTTCTGAAATATTCCTTCGTGGGATGTTTTTCTCGGGTGGACGCGGCAAAAAAGGCGGCGGACAGGGACAGATTATCATACTTATTTTGGCAATTGTTCTTGCTATTCTTGCACCTATCATTGCCCAGCTTTTATATTTTTCGCTTTCGCGGAAACGGGAATATCTGGCTGATGCATCGGCTGTTCGTTTTACACGATACCCGGAAGGACTGGCATCTGCGCTCGAAAAGATTGCAAATTCGGATGTTGATATGCCCATGGCAAATAAAGTCACGGCACCGATGTACATCTGCAATCCTCTCAAGAAAAAAGGAAAGAAACTTTCTGACCTGAGCAGCACGCACCCACCCATCAGTGAGCGCATCCGGATACTTCGCAATATGTCGGGCGCCGGTTATGGCAATTACGAGCAAGCCTATGATTCCGTTAAAGGAAAAGTTTCTCACATTATTCCTAAATCCGCTTTAACTGAAGAATCAGCGCTGCCGTTCAGGCAGGGCCTGGTAAATGAGACTGCGGCCGATGTGAAAACAACAGCGCGAACATCGGGTGATATTATGATGAAGGTTGATAATTTTGCTTTTATTACCTGCGATTGCGGAATGAAATATAAGATACCTGCCGAGTACAAAGAGAATCAATTTCATTGTACCCGATGCGGTAAAGAGCATACAATCGTCAGATAATATTCACTTCGGGTTCAAGCACTACGCTGAATTTTTGAAATACTGATGCCGTAATTTCTTCGGCAAGTGCCATAATTTCTTTTCCGCTTGCGTTACGATAATTAACGATAATTAACGCTTGTTTGTCGTGAACGGCGGCATTTCCGAGCTTTTTGCCTTTCCATCCGCATTGTTCAATAAGCCAGCCTGCGGCAAGTTTAACATCGCCGTCGGGCAAATTAAAATGCACCATGTTAGGATGTTCTTCTTTCAGAAATTCAAAAAAACCTTCCGTTACCACCGGGTTTTTAAAAAAGCTGCCGGCATTGCCCAAAACATGCGGGTCGGGAAGTTTGGATTCCCTGATATTGCGAACGGCATCCCGAATATCTTTAATGGAAGGTTCCCTTACCTGCAATCGTTCAAGCTCAGCGGCAATGGCTCCGTAGTCAGTCCTGATTGCATGTTTTGTGGATAATCGAAATGATACAGATGTAGCAAGATATTGATCTTTCAATTCATGTTTGAAAATGCTTGAACGATATCCAAATTCACATTCACCGGGCGTGAAAATCCGGCTGATGCCTGTTTCGAGTTCCAGTGCTTCAACTGCATGAATGGCTTCGCATACTTCTGTTCCGTAAGCTCCGATATTTTGAACGGGCGATGCGCCTACAGTTCCGGGAATGGCTGTTAAATTTTCGAGTCCTCCAAAACCTGCATCCACGCAGTAATTCACAAATTCATCCCAGTGTTCTCCGGCCGCGGCTTTCACAATGACCGTTTCAGCATCCCTGCGCACCACCTCAATTCCTTTATTCTGAACAAGCAGTATGGTGCCTTCAAAATTCTGTGTAAACAGCAGATTGCTTCCGCCTCCTACAACAAAAAACGGTTGCGGAAGTGATGGCAGGACTTTTACAAGCTCTGATAAAACAGTTTTTTCATCAATTCTGACAAGGCAGGCAGCGCTAACTTCAATACCAAAGGTGTTGTATGTAAGCAGTGAAGTGTTTTTAAGGATATCCATCGCAGGAATTTACTTCTTAATAGAATCCATATACTTCCATGCGGCTTTCACGAAACCAAGAAACAAGGGGTGTGGATTGGCAACCGTACTTCTGTATTCGGGGTGGAACTGCACGCCTACAAACCATGGATGTTCTTTGAGTTCCATCACCTCAACCAGCTGGTCTTTAGGATTGATGCCGGTTGCAATCATGCCGGCCGTTCTAAATTCTTCCATGAATTTATTGTTGAACTCATAACGGTGACGGTGGCGTTCATTTACGTTGAGTGCGTTGTATGCTTCAGCTACTTTAGATCCTTCAACTATTGTACACGGATATGCACCCAGCCTCATGGTTCCGCCTTTGCATGATATTTTTTTCTGAGCTTCCATAATGTCAATCACCGGGTAGGAAGTGCGTGGGTTCATTTCTGTAGAATGCGCGTCGGCATGACCGAGTACGTTGCGCGCAAACTCCACAACAGCGCATTGCATGCCTAGGCAAATGCCCAGAAACGGGATGTTATTTTCACGTACGTACCGTATGGCAATTATTTTTCCTTCGATTCCGCGTTCGCCAAACCCTGGAGCAACAAGCACTCCGTGGAGTCCGTCCAATTTTTCGGCAACATTTGTCTGGTCGATAAATTCGGAATGTATCAACTGCAGGTTAACCTTGCACTGTATCTCAGTTCCTGCGTGGATGAATGATTCTACAATTGATTTGTATGCATCTTTCAGCTCAACGTATTTGCCGACCAGTCCGATATTTATTTCGCTTTTCGGATTTTTAAGTTTGAACAGAAATTCCTCCCATTTAGCAAGGTCGGGCTCTCCGGCATAGGTTACTTTCAGTTTTTCGAGAACAACCGAATCGAATTTTTCCTGACGCATCAACAGAGGTACGTTGTAAATTGTCTCGGTGTCGATAGATTCTATAACAGCTTTTGGGTCGAGGTTGCAGAACAGTGCGATTTTATTTTTGATGCCTTCGTTGAGCGGATGCTCTGTGCGACACACCAGAATGTCAGGCTGAACGCCTAGTTCAAGGAGTGTTTTTACTGAATGCTGTGTTGGTTTAGTTTTCAACTCACCTGCTGCCGAAAGATATGGCACTAATGTCAGATGAACAACAAGGCTGTTTCCGGGACCGAGTTCATATTTCATCTGCCTGACGGCTTCTACGTATGGCAATGATTCTATATCGCCAACGGTGCCGCCCAGTTCGGTAATCACAAAATCAAAATTCCCTTCACTGCCCAACAGGCTGATCCTGAATTTTATCTCGTCGGTGATGTGCGGGATTACCTGAACAGTCTCGCCAAGGTAAACGCCGCGGCGTTCTTTTTCAATAACCGACTGATAGATTCTTCCGGTTGTTACATTGTTAGCCTGTGATGTGGGAACGTTCAGAAAACGTTCGTAATGACCGAGGTCAAGGTCGGTTTCGGCACCATCGTTGGTAACGTAGCATTCGCCGTGTTCGTAAGGATTGAGTGTGCCCGGGTCAACGTTGATGTAGGGGTCAAATTTCTGGATGGTAACGGCAAATCCTCTTGCCTGAAGGAGTTTTGCGAGTGATGCTGAAATAATTCCTTTTCCGAGTGAGGAGGTCACACCTCCGGTAACAAAGATATATTTGGTTTGCGACATAATCTGATAGTAATTAAAATGCAAATTAACGAATAAAAAGCGTAGGAATGCCCTAAAACGCAAGGTTTTTTACGATTATGGGCAATGCCTGTGGCTTGTTGCTGATGTCTGCAGAAAAAAAATTTGCAATACGGGAAATATTTTCTACTTTTGCAAGCCTGATTTTCCGACAGAAAAAGTTTACTGAAATGAGGTTAGAAGGGGTCGGACTAAACTGTGATACGTTCTTAATTTATTAATATTTGCTTTTTTTTTCAGCTTGTTTAACCGGAGAGGTTCCGCCGGTAGTCGGACAGGGGGCCGTGGCTGAAACCAATCTCGCCTGAGGCGAGACTAAACTGTGATACGTTCTTAATTTATTAATATTTGCTTTTTTTTTCAGCTTG
>JBAXND010000068.1 GCA_037133915.1 Bacteroidota bacterium | reverse complement strand
TTAGGACGCCAGGTTTTCATCCTGGTAACAGGGGTTCGATTCCCCTACGGACTACATAAATTATAAGTAATCAGGAGATTAATAAAATGGCAAACCACAAATCAGCTTTAAAAAGGATCAGGCAGAATGAAGTTCGCAGAATTCGCAACCGTTATTATGCGAAAACCATGCGTAATGCTCTGAAAAAGTTCAGGTCCATTAAAGAAAAAACCGAGGCAGGTGAAAAGCTTTCAGGCATTGTTTCTATGATTGACAAGCTGGCAGGAAAAGCCATCATTCACAAAAACAAGGCTGCGAACCTCAAGTCCGGTCTTTCCAAAATGATTACCAAACTGAAGTAATTCACTTCTTTGAAGAGATAAAGCCACCCTCTATGGGTGGCTTTTTTTTTGTCGGCAACAAACGTTTTTGTATCTTGGCTCTAAAAAATTGAGTCTATGGAATACGATGAGCCACGCTTGTCCATTCGTGAATGGGCTGAGGACGACCGTCCGCGCGAAAAATTAGTTTCAAAAGGAAAATCTGCTTTGAGCGATGCCGAATTGCTGGCGCTGTTGCTGCGTTCGGGCAGCCGCAATGAAAGTGCCGTTGAACTTGGGCGGCGTATCTTAAACCGGGTGAATGGCAATCTGATTGGGCTTAGCAAACTCTCTTTAGCCGAGCTCATCACGTTTAAAGGCGTAGGAGAGGCAAAGGCAATAGCCATACTAGCAGCCTTAGAGTTAGGTCGTCGTCGCCGCGAAGCAGAGGTGGAGGAGCGCAAAGCCATTGTTACCAGCCGTGATGTGTTTGAGTTCATGCAAAGCAACCTGTCGGATATCGGGCATGAGGAGTTTTGGGTACTGCTGCTCAGCCGTTCCAATAAAATTATAAAAAAAATCCCCATCAGCGAAGGCGGTCTGACGGGTACCGTTGCCGATCCGCGGCGGATTTTCAGGGCTGCGGTAGAGCATGGTTGTTGTTCCATGATATTATGCCATAATCATCCAAGCGGCAATGTGCAGCCGAGTGATGCCGACATTAAGCTTACGCGCAAATTGAAAGATGCGGGTACCCTGCTCGACATCACCGTTCTTGATCATGTGATTTGCGGTGAAGAAAATTTTTTCAGTTTTGCGGATGAAGGAATGATGTGATGTGTGACGTTTTAGATGAAATACGTTTGTTTCCATCTTCATCCAAAATATTTTATTATTTTTATCCGGAACTTTTTGAAATCATCCTGCCCATGACAAATTATTACATTCTTGCAATAAATCCGGGTTCAACATCGACCAAAATCGCTGTTTACGAAAATAATAAACTCCATTATCTGCGTAATATCAAACACGAAATGGACGAGCTGGCGCATTTCGAAAAAATCGCTGACCAATACGAATTCCGTAAAAATATTATTGTTGAACAACTTAACGAAGCCGGCATTCCGCTCGACACCATCAGTCTGGTAATGGGTCGCGGTGGATTGCTCAAACCCGTTGAAGGCGGCGTTTACACGGTAAATGAAAAAATGATTCGCGATATCAAGAATCCCATGGGCGAACACGAATCGAATCTTGGCGGTTATATCGCTTATGAGATAGCGAAAGAAATCGGCAAGGGCGTGGGCGCTTACATTGTTGATCCGACCTGCCTCGATGAAATGGAAGAAATAGCCCGTATTTCGGGACTTCCCGAATTGCCTCGCCGCAGTTTTCTGCATGCACTGAATCAGAAAGCCGTTGCACGCCGCTTTGCGCGCGAGAATGGTAAAAAATATGAAGAAATGAATTTAATTGTTGCGCATATGGGTGGGGGCACATCTGTTGGTGCGCATTGCAAAGGACGCATTATTGATACGAATAACGGACTTAATGGCGACGGACCTTTCTCGCCCGAGCGCACCGGAAGCCTTCCAATGGGGCAGTTCGCTGAATTGTGCTTCTCGGGAAAATTCACGCATGACGATATCAAGAAAAAAATAAAAGGCAAAGGCGGACTCATTGCATATCTCGGAACCAACAATGCTGTGGATATTGAAGAGCGTATTGAGAAAGGCGATACAAAAGCTGAACTCGTTTATCGGGCCATGGCGTATCAGGTGGCTAAAGAAATTGGCGCTATGGCCACCGTACTTAAAGGAGAAGTGGATGCCATTCTTCTTACAGGAGGCATAGCTTTTGGCAAAATGATTATTGATGAAATCAGCGAACGAGTTCAGCACATCGCACCCGTGATTACCTTCCCGGGCGAAGACGAGATGGAAGCGCTTGCATTTAACGGATACCTTGTACTTACAGGAGAAATTGAACCGAAAGATTATGAGTAATACTGAAATACCCGGCATCATTGATAAAGATGCCGATAAAATATATTACAGCATTGGCGAAGTGGCGGCACGCTTTGGCGTGAATACCTCTTTGATACGATTCTGGGAAAAGGAATTCGACATCATAAAACCCCATAAGAATAAAAAGGGCAACCGTATGTTCACGCCCGATGATGTAAATAATTTTCACATCATATTTCATCTGGTGAAAGAACGCGGCTATACACTTCAGGGCGCTAAAGAAAAGCTGAAAGGCAACAAAGTTGAGGTTGCGGGCAGTATGGAAATTGTAAAATCACTTCAAAAAATCAAAGATTTTCTGAATGAAATCAAGAGCGAACTATAGTACTTCGTCGAGGTACTGCTGAAGGTATGTGTACTCGGGGGTCAGCTCTCCTTTATGCAGTATCAGTCCTTTTTTAACCGAGCGCGGCAAATCGAGCTCCTCAAATTTCAGTTCATAGTCGGCGTTGGCTATGGGCTTCACAAAATTCACCAGCACATCGGCAAAACCATTTGATGAATCACGCGGAAGTTCGCTTGGCAGGATATCAACGGCCATTATCAGCAGCCCTTCGCCGCGGTGTCCCATAGTTGGCTCACGTGTGAACGGATTATAGACGAACAACGGATCTTCAATATACGTTCCTTTGTGGGTGCATTCCACTGATCCATCGGGGTCGCAGGTAATGTCGCCGATTATCTTCAGTTTGGGATTTCCTTTGGTGTAAAGCTTTTCGAGATAATCTTTAGTTACAATGCGCGGATAACGAGGATCCCAGTACATGCAATTCATAAGTACCGACAGATGCGGAATGTATTTCTCAAATTTTCCTTTGTAATCCTGAGGGTTCGCATAATAATCCTGAAGGTCAAATTCCTTCGTAGAATCAATGGGTTCAGCAAGATCTTCTTCCTTAAAAATAACTTTATAGATGAGATTATTGGGCAGTTGGTGCCTGCTTTTCAGATGCAGCAGCTTTTCGGGTGATATTTCTTTTACGGGCAATAACCCGAGAATTTCCTGTGCGCCGATGGAAACATTGCCGTATCCGGTGAAGCCAACGGTGAATGGAACCAAATCTTCGGGAATGCCTTTTTCGGCAATCAACTGACCAACGGCCATAATATCTTCGCGCGCTTCTTTCAGCGAATGATAATGATGAGCCTGTTTTATCTTAAGCAATTTGGAATCGTAGCCATGTTCTTTTAAGCGCATGCCGAGTGCCCACATGGTATTGATCATGCCTGCAAGTCCGGCGTAGCGACCGAAAAAGATAAGGCGTTTTCCCTGTTCGTCAATGATGCGTTCGTAATCTATCAGGTTGCATTTTAATTCCATCATACGCCTGAGCATGGGCATATTGTATGGCTGACCTTTGATAACGTGCGAAAAGAAAATATAGGTTTTATCGGCTTCGAACGCATGCAGCGGAATTTCTTTCACGCCAAATATTACCGAGCATTTTTTCAGGTCCTTATGAATCTTTGCTCCTGCTTTGGTGTATTCTTCTTCTTTAAAAACGCGCTTATCGGAAGACTGAATGATGAAATCAAGTTTATGGTGGTGGATGAGCCAAGCTACATGCTTTGGTGTGAGCGGTGCGCGGCGCTCCATCAGGTATTTGTCTTCGTGTCTTATGCCAATAAAATTGCTCATGGTGTTATTACTTAAATAGTTTTATTCTTAAACGGTTTATCCGGCCAAATCATACATATCTTCAATCCACTGCTTAAAACGTATCTTTTTACTTATTACCTATTACCTATAACTTCTTCTGTTGTATCCCTTATCATCAAAAGGCTGTATCGCTTCGATGACTATTTCTTCAAGTGCTTTAAGCTCTTTATTTATATCCAACGTACTGTCGTCTTCCTGTTTGAGCTCTTCAAGAATCTCGTACACAAAATTATCGGCGCCAAATTCCCTCCAGTCATTTTGCAGCTCGCTGTTTGCATGCATTCCATTATTCAGCTGCAATTTTTGAGCGTGCCATATTGCTGTAAGATCGGTGCTGTGACCTATAAAAACCTTACCATTTGCACCGTTCTTAATTTGGAATACGCCCATTTTGAACTTCATTTGCTTGTATTCCTCTTTTAGTTCCTTCCGGGTTTTCATGAGCATATTCGTGTTTAAATAGTGGTTTCAGATTCCATTGCAAACTTATGAAATATACGGTTCGCTTTGAATTGCATTCAAAAATTCAATTTATTTTACCCTAATTTATACTGATATTGACGTTTGTCCTTACTTAATGCGATATATCCATGTGAATAATTTGTTAAATATTATAAATCAGGACATTTCATAGTATATTTTGGCAATTTGTTGTAGTTTTGCAGTATGGAACAAAATAAGAAAAAGACGATAGTGAAAGAAGCGTTCCGCCTGTTTTACAAGAACGGTTACGCCGGTACATCACTGGATTCGATTATTCAAAATGCGGGTATCCCGCGAGGATCATTTTATTACTATTTTGAAAGTAAGGAAGGTCTTGCGCTGGAAGTAATGGATTATTACTCCAATATTTTTATTGCACGTATCAATAAAGTTCTCACAGATAAAAGTGTGTCACCGATTCAGCGTATCGTTAAGCTTTACTCCGATTATATTGATTACTACATTAACAAAGGGAAATTTTATTACGGAAATTTTACCGGAAAAATCGGACAGGAAATTGGCGAAAATTCTGATGAAGTAAGAAAAAAAACGAACGATCTTTTTGAGAAAATTAAACTGGCTCACAGAAATTGTATCGTTGAAGCCATCCGTGCCGGTGAAATCCCGAAATCACGCGATGTGGAGAAGCTGTCGGAAGTTATCCTTTATGCATGGGAAGGTGCCGTAGTGCGTATGACGGCCAGCGGTAACTGCAGAGCGTTGTTTGTGTTCAGAGAGTTTTTGAAAGACAATCTCCTCACCTAAGACATTTTTAATTGGCACGATTTATGAAATCGGCGCTGAGAAATTTTCGTATTTTTACAACAACAAAACTTCAATTATGAGAAAAGCCTTCATTTACTCATTGATGGTCATTTTTATGGCCTTTTCGGTAAGTCTCAGTGCTCAGGTTAATAAATCGGGCAAGGGAACACAAACCAAAACCACCGACAAAACCAATAAAGGCAAAGGAACCGCAATCAAAGATAATAAAGGCGGAACCAAAACGGTTGATAAAACCCCTGTTAATGCCGGAAAAGGAAAAACGGAATTTACACTTACTGAAGTTTCAAAAAATTCAACACCTGTCATTGAACAAAAACAAAACGGCGATATCAACTGGAGTGCACAGTATATTGAGGCACGCGGTTCGTCGGTAGTAGATAACGAACGTTTCAAATTACCGGCGCAGGCTCGTGCCATGGCCATCCGTGGCGCCATCGTAATTGCTCAGCGCAACCTTCTTGAGATTATCAACGGGGTCAATGTAACCAGTGAAACCATCGTTCAGGATATGATTGCCACCAGCGATTATGTTTATACACGCGTTGATGGTCTGGTGAAAGGCGCGCAGCAGGTGGGTGAACCCATTGAAAAAGACGGAATGATTGAGGTAACGATGCGAATTCCTATCTATGCTAAAGACGGCCTTGCACCCATTGTTTACAATCAATTGCCTGCATCAGGAAAAGGCAACGGGCAGGTTCAGATTACTGAAAAGAGTGCTGCCGGTGGCAAAGATGCACAGCAAACAGGTAAAGGCGCTGCTGATAAAAGCGGGACTCAAAGCATTGTTCCCGAAGGACTGGCGTTTAATTTCAACGGTAAAACATACGACCCCGCCATGTTTCCTGTGGTAGCCGACGAACAGGGCAATATCCTGCTCGACCTCTCAACGCTCTATGATCCGAATACAGGTCAGTTTCCGCAGATATTACAAACCACCAAGGATGTGTTCAATCTCGCCGGATTTGATAAAGGCACTGCAGTTATTGATGTGCTGAGTTCTAAAGATGGTAAAATTGTAATCGACAATAAAAACTCCAAAAAATTCGATTGGACAAAGCTTACCAAAGTTGTTTCCACTGTTGGGGACGTTTTGAAATTCGTTCTCGCAATCCTTTAGTATTTTGGTATAAATTATAAATCACAAAAGTTATGAAACAGTTCAGCAAAGCAATTATATCAACACTGTTTGTTGCCGTTTTTATTTGTTGTACCTTAAGCGTAGTCGTAGCGCAAGACACCGAAGTTGAAGCGAAAGGGATGGGCCTCAAACGCGATGATGCACTTCAGGATGCCCTGCGCAATGCTGTTTCTCAGGCAGCAGGCGTGGCACTCACTTCTGAAACAAAAGTGGAGAATTTTGTGGTGATTCAGGATGCGGTATCATCGCGTACATCAGGATACATCACTTCATACACTGTAACAAAAGAAACTCCTTTTCCGGATCGATATGAGGTAACCGTGAAAGCGAAAGTGAGCATGGTACCTCTTAAGGCCGATATCAACCTGCTGGCAAAATCAGTGGGCGGGATTCGTTTTATGGTGATGTATGATGCTCGCAACGTGAAAACCGAAGAAGCCGACAATTATGAATATGCCATAGAACGCGTGAATGAATACCTTTCGGGGAAGAAAATCCGCTACATAGATAAAAGCCGTTTCGATCAGCTTAAGAAAGAAGCGCAAGGCATTATGCAAACCGGTGATACTCCCGAAGAAACGTATGTCCAGACACTGGGATTCAAAGCCGACGCACAATTCATCATCTTTATAAAAAAGATTGGTCTGACCACAAAAAGCGAAGCGTTCGATACCCGCACCTCAACCAAAGTAACCATAGAAGTAAAAGCGTATGACAATTGTACTGCCGAAGGTCTGGGCACCGTAGTTCTTGAAAGTCCTTACAAAAGCAGCCAGTCGGGCGGCATACAGGCAGGAATAGCCGATGCTCTTAAAAATAATCTGGACACGCTGATGTCGGTATTCAATTCATATATCGGCACCTGGGTGAACAACGGAACTCCATATGAACTGAGATTTTACAGTTGCGGTACTTATCGCGATTTCCGCGACCTTCGCACCAAGCTCAAGGCAGATAACGATTTTGGAGGCGATATGGAAATCGTTTCAATGGAGAATTTCACGAAGCTTAACTGTACGTTCAAAAAGAAACCCGACGAACTGGCGGATAAAATTCTGGACTATGCCGATCAGATTGAAGCGCTGAAAGCGAAAGTGCTTGATGTCCGTTTTATTTACGGACGCCAGATTAACTTTGCACCGCAAAATGTCGTGGTTCCCGAGTTGCAGGAACAGCAGAAAAATGCCGGTACAGGCACAGAAACAAAACCCGCGGCCGATCAGGGCAAAGGAACTGCTACTCCAAAGCCGGCAGGCAAAGGAACTCAGACCAAACCCAAGACCACACCTAAACCTGCCTCAACCAAAAAGAAATAATTCAATCATCTAATAACAACAACAGCTATGAAACGTGTTTTAATTCTCGTGTTTTTTATTGCCGTATTTGCTTTACAGACGATAGCGCAGCAGGCAAGTGTTACCGTATTCAGCAAAGAAGGAGAAAAATTCTGGGTTATCGTAAACGGTATCAAACAAAATGCCATCGCACAGACAAACGTTAAAGTTACCGGTCTCGAAGCACCTAACTATAAAGTAAAAGTGATTTTTGAAGACGAAAAACTGGCATCGGTAGATAAAACGGTTTATACAAAAGATGCCGACGGCAAATTCTGGGACATCACGTATATTATTCAGAAAAATCGTAAAGGCGTTTATGTCATGAACATGTCAAGTGCAGGAGAAGCCACTACGCCCACAGGTCAGTTTTCAACACAGCTTACGCTTACCGATGCGCAGACTCCAACAACACAACCTGCCGGAAATAATGATAACAGAAACGGCACAAAAACCCAGACGCAGACCACAACCACAACAGTTGACGGTACGCAGAATACCGGCGGCAACGGCGGCATCAGCATCAATATCGTTGACCCTGCAACCGGAGATAATATGTCAATCGGAACAGGAATAGGTGCTAACGGAACTCAGACAAAAACAACGACCACTGTTACTACTACAACAACGGGCGGTGCTGCGCAAACACAAACCCAGACACAAAATCAGACTCAGCCTCAAAATCAAACAAGGCAAACCGAACCTGTAAAGGCCGATCATTATGTAATGCCCGGCTACAACGGAAAAATTGGCTGCGCGTGGCCTATGGCCGGTACCGATTTTGATGCGGCCAAAAAATCCATCACATCCAAAACATTTGAAGATTCAAAACTGACGGTAGCCAAGCAAATTGTTGGTGCAAACTGCATTACAGCCGCACAGGTAAAAGAAGTGATGTTGCTTTTCAGCTTTGAAGATACCCGACTTCAGTTTGCCAAATTTGCCTACCCGTACACCTATGATCAGGGCAATTATTTCAAGGTAAATGATGCATTTTCATTCGAAAGTACGATTGACGAATTGAACGAGTTTCTGAATACTCAGAAGCGATAGATATCACTGTTAAAAAGAAATTAGAAAAGCTGCCCCAAAAGGGTGGCTTTTTTATTGAGTTATTGAGTCTTCGCCTCGATATTTATTATAAATTTGCACGGAATTGAAAAAAATTCAAGTCTTTAACTTAGATAAACAACACTTATAATTAAAGGAATTATCAAAATGGCAAAAGAAAAGATCAAAAAGTACGTGTTTTTTTTCGGTGGAAAAAAATCTGACGGTACTGCCGAGATGAAAAATCTTCTTGGTGGCAAAGGTGCTAACCTTGCCGAAATGGTGAACATTGGATTACCGGTACCTGCCGGTTTTACTATTTCAACCGAAGTATGTACACTCTACTACGACAACAAGGGTAAATACCCTGCTGAACTCAAAACACAGCTTGCAGAATCCCTTAAAAAAATGGAAGCAGAAATGGGCGGCAAATTTGGCGACAAAACAAACCCAATCCTGGTTTCTGTTCGCTCAGGTGCTCGTGCATCAATGCCCGGTATGATGGAAACAGTGCTGAACGTTGGTCTGAATGACGTTACCCGCGAAGCCCTCATCAAAAAAACAAAGAACCCCCGTTTTGTTTATGATTCACAGCGCCGCCTCATTCAGATGTACTCTGATGTGGTTATGGAAAAAGCTGCCGGAATCGAGCCTAAAGAAGGCAAAGGTGTTCGCGTACAGCTGGAGCAGGAACTTCACAAAATGATTGTGAAACGCGGCGTTAAAGGCGAGACCGAACTCAGCTCCGATGACCTGAAAGAACTTGTTGATATCTACAAAAAGAAAGTTAAAGAAGTACTTGGTAAAGCCTTCCCGGAAGATGCTATGGAACAGCTTTGGGGCGCTATCAGCGCTGTTTTCCAGAGCTGGATGGGCAAACGTGCCATCTCATACCGCCGTATCGAAGGTATTCCCGACGCATGGGGAACAGCCGTTACCGTTCAGTCAATGGTATTTGGTAACATGGGCGAGAGTTCAGCTACAGGTGTAGCTTTTACACGTAATCCCGCTACAGGCGAAAATTATTTTTACGGCGAATGGTTATCAAACGCTCAGGGCGAAGACGTGGTTGCCGGTATCCGCACACCGAACCCCATCAATGAAGTTGGTAAAAGCGAACATAACAGACATCTTTCTTCCATGGAAAAAGCGATGCCTGCCGTTTACAAAGAACTTCATAAAATTCAGCGCACACTCGAAAAGCATTACCGCAATATGCTCGACGTTGAGTTCACTATTCAGGAAGGCCGTCTTTATATGCTGCAGTGCCGCGTTGGAAAACGCAACGGCCCCGCCGCTGTGAGAATGGCTATTGATATGCTCGAAGAAAAACTCATCAATAAAGAAGAAGCTGTAATCAGGGTTGAGCCCGATCAGCTGAATGAACTGCTGCTCCCAATCATCGACCCAAGGGCAGAACTCAAGATGAAACCTTTTGCAAAAGGATTACCTGCAGGCCCCGGTGGCGCAAGTGGTCAGATTGTGTTCAACTCTGTTGACGCAGTGGCATGGGAGAAAAAAGGCAAGAAAGTTATCCTTGTCAGAGAAGAAACCAATCCCGAAGATATCGAAGGCATGAGGGCTGCTAAAGCCATCCTTACCGGAAGAGGCGGAATGACCAGTCACGCGGCACTCGTTGCTCGCGGATGGGGCAAATGCTGTATCGTTGGTGCCGGTCTGCTTCAGATTGACGCTCAGAAAAAAACCATCACCGTTGGTAAACTCGTTCTCAAAGAAGGTGACTGGATTTCTCTTAACGGAAGCAAAGGCTACATCTATGAAGGTTCTATCACCATGATGGATCCTGATACCAAGAATCCGTATTACGTGAAATTCATGAAACTTTGCGACGAAATTCGTAAACTCAAAGTAAGAACAAACGCTGAAACTGCCGAAGATGCTGCAAAAGCAAGAGCATTTGGCGCCGAAGGTATCGGTCTGTTCCGCACCGAGCATATGTTCTACGGAAAGAACGCCGAGAAACCGCTGTTCATACTTCGTAAAATGATTGCTTCCGAAGGTGAGAAAGAACGCCGTGCAGCGCTTGACGAACTGTTCCCGTTTGTGAAAAGTGATGTTAAAGGAACCATGGCTGCTATGGACGGACTGCCCGTAACATTCCGCACACTCGATCCTCCTTTGCACGAATTCGTTCCCCAGAATATCGACGAGCGTAATAAACTTGCAAAAGCACTGAAGGTATCTCCTGCTGAATTCAACAAAAGGGCAGATGCACTTCACGAAAATAACCCTATGATGGGACACCGCGGTGTTCGTCTGGGTATCACCTATCCTGAAATTACCGAGATGCAGGTACGCGCTATCTTCGAAGCTGCTGCCGAACTCCTGAAAGACAAGAAAAAACCCTTCCCCGAAATCATGATTCCTGTTACCTGTGCAGCAACAGAGCTGAAGCACCAGTACGAAATCATCAATAAAGTATATGCTGAAGTTCTTGCCAAATTCAAAATGAAAGAAATTCCTCATATGCTCGGTACCATGATTGAGATTCCGAGGGCAGCGCTTACCGCCGATAAAATTGCGGAACACGCTAAATTCTTCTCATTCGGAACCAACGACCTTACCCAGATGGGATTTGGTTTCTCACGCGACGATGCAGGTGGTTTCTTAGGCGAATATGTCGACAAGAAAATTCTCCCTGTTGACCCGTTCAACGTACTTGACCAGGAAGGTATTGGTCAGCTGATGGAAATTGCTGTTCGCAAAGGCCGTTCAACCAACAAAGACCTGAAAATAGGTATTTGCGGTGAGCATGGCGGCGAGCCTTCATCGGTTGAGTTCTGCCATAAACTCGGATTCAGCTATGTGAGCTGCTCTCCGTTCAGGGTGCCCATTGCACGTCTTGCTGCAGCTCAGGCTGTCATCAAAGAAAAAAATGCAGGCAAACCCAAAGTTGCTAAAAAAGTTGCCAAGAAAAAATAATTTTTCAGGGTAATCAGTAATACGAAAAAAGGAACAGTGATTTATTTCGCTGTTCCTTTTTTTATTGATGTGTATTGAGGGAAGCTAAAAGGTGAAAGCTGAAAGCAGCGTGTGGTTTGCTGAAGAAGGGGAAATGCTCATTAGGAAATTGGATATCACAAAATGTGATATCCAATCGGGAGAAAATGGGCTTGCGCAAACCGCCGTTGGTATTTACTGAACAAGGTGTTGCCATGTTATCAAGCGTTTTAAAAAGCGACAGGGCTATAATGGTAAATATCCAGATAATACGGGTATTTATAAAGATGCGGGAACTGCTTCAATAGAACAGGAAATTTCTTCAATGAAGCAGTATACATATAAAATAATTTTATATCTTTCGGTGGCGAAATGTTTATATGAGTTATACAGACTGTTGATTCACCTCAATATTTCGTAAAAATTATGAAAAGAAAAAGATATTATAAACTGACAGTACTGGTGATCGTAATTCTCTTTACTATGCTCTCCTGTAATAAAGAGAAAAAGTTGCTAAAATGCCCTGAAGGGTATGATTGCGTTGACGATAAAATTGACCTTGGAGCCATTTTCCCAAGACCGCCTGACAGCAATAATAATTTCAATCCCTTCATACAGGCAAGAATTGACAGTGATTCTGCTTTTAGCTGCTTGTTGTATTCAGGCGGGATAAATGTAGATTTTTCGACACGAACCGTTGTTGGACGAATCTATACTTCTGCTGACGCCTATGATGACGTAATGGGGGTAAGCATTTGCATCAATAACGATATAAAGAAGGTAATTGTGACTGCGGTCATTAAATCTGCCAGGAAAAAATATTTGGAAAGCGAGGGCACCCATTTAGTTTTTTACAGCATACCCAAATTGCCCATGGATTATACGTTGTATTTTGACAGCAAAACGTATTGAGAACAGCATCAAATGCAGCATGCAGCTATGGCTGCGCTTAGCACTATTGAATTTCATCATCAGGTATAACCATTTTTCCACCATTTATCTTTTCACTAATTTTGTAAATTAATTGAAAAGAAATAGGTCGGTCAGACCTTTCATATTTTGGAAATCATGAGAAGTTTCAAAAGCAGGATGTTCAATTTTTTCGTCAGGCATGCCTATCTGTTGCGTGGTGAATTTAAAAAAGAAGTATTCACTTTCAACAGTTCCATTCAGGGGTTCAGAGACCGCTGTGAGAAAGGGGCAAACCGCTACGCAAAAATTCCTCATGGCATTACTGTAAAAACCGAGACGATTGAGGGAATGAAAGCCGAATGGCTGCTGCCTGATGGGGCGGATTCCTCAAAGCTGATTCTCTACGTCCACGGTGGTGGCTATGTCTCCGGCTCCTGCAACGACCACCGGGCATTCGTATCTAAATTCGCAAAAAATACCGGTGTTACCTGCCTTATATACGAATACCGGTTAGCGCCGGAGTATCCATTTCCGGCTGCTGTGGACGATTCTGTTAAAATATGGGAATGGTTGCATGCATTCGGGTATGCCCCTGAAAATATCATTGTCGCAGGCGAATCTGCCGGCGGCGGTCTGTGTTTGGCGCTGCTGATTGCGCTGAAAGACAGAAAGACCGGCATGCCTGCTGCCGCCGTTTCCATCTCACCATGGACCGACCTTACCTGCTCAAGCGAATCGTATCACACCAAGAATAAAGTGTCGCCTGCGCCTCTAAACTCATGGACGGTTTTCAGCAACTATTATTGTGGTGAACATGAGCCTGCCGAACCTCTTATCTCACCATTGTTCGCCAACCTTTCAGGATTGCCTCCCATTTTATTGAATTCTGCCGTTAATGATGAACTGTATGACGACGGTGAAAAATTTGCCCGTAAAGCAAAAGAAGCCGGAGTAGAAATAGTTTTCAGAGCGGGACCGGGCATGATACACTGCTACCCTTTAATGGCTCCCATGTTTCGCGAAGCTACAGAAGCGATGGACGAAATTGTGATTTTTGTTCGGAAGCATCTTGATATAATAAGCTAATCAGAATACCTGTGAACTCTCTGTGTATTTCTTTCCGGAAGTCGACTGGAAAAATATAGTGTCCATAATCCCATGAATGAATGTAATTATTCTGTAAACCACTAATAATTAATAATTATTAATTGTTAATTGATAATTGTCCCACCATTTTCTGAAGCAAATCTTCAACGGTCGCCCACATTTCATAAACTAACAAATCTTTAATACTGTTAAATGAATAACGGATTAAAAAATATTGTAGTTTTGAGCCATAAATCACCTAAAAAATATTAGCCATGGGATGCTGCTGCAATGATAAAAAGGACAATAAATGCCTTGACCTGACCAGGTACGGAATTACGGACGCCAAAGAGGTGTACCGCAACCTTTCATACGATGAATTGTTTAAACACGAAACAAGCGCCAACCTTGAAGGATATGAGCGTTGCTTTGTTACCGAAACCGGCGCTATTGCCGTTGATACCGGAGTGTTCACCGGCCGTTCGCCCAAAGATAAATACATCGTTAAAGAAAGCGAATCGGAAAAGAATATATGGTGGGCAGGTCCTAACCGCAAAGGTTCCGACAACAAACCCGTTTCGGAAGAAGTGTGGAAGCACCTTTTGGGTATCTCACAGAAACAGCTCAGCGGCAAAAAACTCTATGTTACCGACGCATTCTGCGGTACCAATGCCAACACCCGTCTGAAGATTCGCGTGATTACCGAAATTGCATGGGCTTCGCATTTTGTAAAGAATATGTTCATCAGACCTACTGAAGAAGAACTCAAGGACTTTGAACCCGATTTCGTACTGCTCCATGCCTGCAAAGCAACCAACCCTGACTGGAAAGAACAGGGTTTGAACAGCGAGGTATTCGGAACCTTCAATATCAAAGACCGTATGGCTGTTGTGGGCGGTACATGGTATGGCGGCGAGATGAAAAAAGGCATGTTCTCCATCATGAATTATTTTCTGCCTTTGCGCGGCATTGCTTCTATGCATTGCTCTGCCAATATGGGTAAGGATGGCGATACCGCTATTTTCTTCGGCCTTTCGGGAACCGGAAAAACCACCCTTTCTGCCGACCCCAAACGCCTGCTGATTGGCGACGATGAACACGGCTGGGACGACGACGGCATCTTCAATTTCGAAGGCGGATGCTATGCAAAAACCATCAACCTGAGTAAAGAGAATGAACCAGATATTTACAACGCCATTAAGCGTGATGCCATCCTCGAGAACATCGTTTTTGATGAAAAAACAGGCAAAATTGATTACGCCGATGGGTCCAAGACCGAGAACACCCGTGCTTCGTATCCCATTTATCATATCGATAATATAGTGAAACCGGTATCGCGCGGCGGGCATCCGAAGAATATCATTTTCCTTACGGCCGACGCTTTTGGCGTGTTCCCGCCGGTTGCAAAACTCAATTACGACCAAACCATGTATCACTTCCTGAGCGGATATACAGCTAAGGTTGCCGGTACCGAACGCGGCATTGTTGAGCCAACACCTACGTTCTCATCATGTTTCGGCGCTGCGTTCCTGCTGCTGCATCCTACCGTATATGCACAGGAACTGGCAAAGAAAATGATGGCTCACGGCTCATCGGCATTTTTAGTGAATACCGGCTGGATAGGCGGTCCTTATGGTGTTGGAAAACGTATTGACATTCCTTCAACACGCGCTATTATTGACGCAATACTCGAAGGAACACTTGCCAATGAAGAATTTGAAGAACTGCCATTGCTGAATGTCAGCATTCCCAAAGCAGTGAAGAATGTGGACAGTAAAATTCTCAACCCGCGCAACCTATGGGCAGATCCTACCCAATGGGACGAATCAGCACGCAAGCTGGCACAGCGCTTCATCGACAATTTCAAGAATTTTACCGATAACGACGAAGGCAAAAGGCTGGAATCGGCCGGTCCGAAAATCTAAAAGCAATTTGTCAAATAATAAGAGCTGCCTCACAAGGGCGGCTTTTTTTTTATAAGAATCCGTACCCTGAGTCCGCCCACCGGCAGATCGAAGGGTACATTGCACGCGTTTCGGCGTTTCGATCCGCCAAAGGCGGACAGGCGACTTACAATCCGTCAGGAGACGGATTTCGGCTTCGCCTCAACTCACGACTCACGATCCGTCAGGAGACGGATTTCGGCTTCGCCTCAACTCACGACTCACGATCCGTCA
>JBAXND010000067.1 GCA_037133915.1 Bacteroidota bacterium | reverse complement strand
TTGGTGGACCAGTTTGCCGCGGAATGAGTGGACTACTATGTGCGGAATATCCAGTTGCAGGGCTAATCTCGAATACTGCATTTGAAACATCAAGCTGGCAGGCGGTAGTAGCATCCTTTACCTGAATGAGTGATGTCGTTGAAGGATTATTCGGAACACTCCATGTGTAATTATTCGCTGCAACATTGGAAGCAATCGCTGTCCAGCTGGTTCCGTTATTTACCGAATATGAAATATTAAATACACCCGATGTTCCGACCGGTGTCCATGTAATTAGTTGTGACGATAAGCCCTGCCATACCTCACCCCCGTTCGGGCTTGTAATATTAATTGGCAACTGCAGCGTAATATAATTGTCGCTCCGGTCTTGCTTGGTGGTATCGTTATGATCACGCACACGCACGTAAACAGTACTTGAGTTTATCATGGGTACCGTCCAGTCGTACTGCTTATTGGTAATATTCAGGTTACTCGCTACTGATGACCAGATAGTTCCGCCATCAAGTGAATACGCGATATCCCAGTAATTGGAAACTCCGGTACAATTCCATTTTATGGTGTATGTCTGACAACCGTAAAGAAGCTGACCACCATTGGGTTGTGTTATCGTAACAGACTGGGACATAAGTCCAAGGCTCATAAACAGAGCGGACAAGGATAAAATTAATCGTTTCATTATAGTTTGATATTTTGAAAAGGAGGTGTCTGTAATTTGTATTCCTGATTATTATCAGCACGCCAAATATACAAATTTCTTAAAACCAATAAAATATGAAACGCTTTGAATGTATTCGAAATATTTCAATTCATTGATTTACTTAAACTTAATTCAACATTAACCGATCTTTTTTCAAAACATTAACTTATAAAAAAAAGCAGATAAAATCGTGCTTTGAAAAGAGGTACCTCCACAATGACAAAAACCAATGTTAAATTAAGGATGAAATACTTCAGTTATTTTCAACAATTCCGCAATTGATTTTTCTTCAAATCCAAGTAACATTTCTATTTCTGAACCCAGAATGAAACTTTTAACACAAGCCCACACCCGGCTTTTTAATACAGACATAATCGGGTCTTTTGGCGGTTGATTGTCGGATATGTTCAGTATTACTTTTGTATTTTCCTCTGCTTATAAAGGAAAATCAAGGATAATTTATTGCGAAAAACTAAAATTACTATAACCGACACGAATGAAAAAAGCACTACTACCCCTACTCCTGCTTATTTTTAATATTATCACATCCGCTCAGGTTGTCAATTACACTTTCACCAAAACCAACGGTACCTATTCCTCCATATCGGGAGGTACACTAATATTGAGCGGAACTTCGGCAATGGATAATGCAGTATCTGCAGCCATTACCATCCCATCGTTTTATTTTGGAACAACCTATTACACTACAGCTTACGTTACTACCAATGGTTTATTGACTTTAGGCGGAACGGCTCCTTCAAGTACAATCTACACCGGCATCAGCTCAACTACGGGTTCGGGCTTTGCAATCTGCCCTTTTAGTGCGGACCTTGATAGGGTAAACTCCAATGCAAACTCTGAAATTCGCTGGCAAACCATTGGCAACGAAATCATTTTCCAATGGAAACAAATGAAAAGAAAAGGGCTCACTGAAAGTTTCGATTTTCAGGTGAGACTCAATACTTCCAATGGAAGTATTGCTTTTGTATATCAACTTAACTCCGGTCCGGCGAGTGCCACAACCTATCAACCCGAAGTTGGTATTCGAACATCAACAACAGATTACAACAACCGCCTGGTCAGCACTGGTAATGAAACATGGAACGCCTCTTTAGCGGGAACCGCCAAAGACAGCAAATGCAGGTTTACATCCACATCACCAGCCAAGGCATTTAGCAGTGGGCTGACATACACCTTCGCTCCTGCACCCCAATGTTCAGGTTCTCCAAACGGAGGAACAGCCAGCACAACGGTCAATGCAGGAATATGCTCTGCAAACACAAAGCTTTTTCTCACAGGTCATACCAATTCTTTTGGCATCTCAAAACAGTGGCAGTCAAGCACTGATGGTGTGAACTGGACAGATATCTCATTGGCCACTGCCGACTCCGCTTTGGTTAACGGTATTTCAATTACAACTCAGTTCCGCTGCCGCGTAATGTGTAATAACAGCGGACTCTTTTCGTATTCCACACCAACAACGGTTACTATTACCAATATCGGTCCATCTGCAACTGTATCAACAACCAATGCTTTAGTGTGCAATGGAACCGGAAGTATCACCGTTAATAATACATCCAACGTTATTGTAAATACAGATTTTTCGTCGCAACCCGTGGGGACACTGATTAATGGAAATGCCTCTATCACAAGTCAGTATTGCCAGCTTACACCGAATACAACCTGGCAAAAAGGTTCGGTTGTGTTTTTTAATGGCTGCAATATTAATTCTACAAGTGAAGTACTTGAATGCGACATGCTGATTGGTGGTGGGACTTATGCCGACGGACTCAGCATCAGCTTCGGACCTATCCTGACAAGCTCAAATTATGGAGAAACCGGCGACCCGGCAGGCCTTGTAGTATCGTTTGATACTCATGATAATGGAAGTCAGCCCCGCGGAACCTATATTTACTGGCAGCCTACCGCGGGCTCAGAAGTGCCGACACCGCTCACCCAAAATACGACTGCAGGTGCATTCTTTCGGACAAATACCTGGCAGCATGTCGTACTTACCATCTCTTCTTTGAATAAATTAACGCTTAAGGTAGGAAGTACCACCGTTTTTGCTGACTACGCTCTTCCTGCGGCCTTTAGCTCTGCAAATAAAAGCACCTGGAGCTGGGCTCTTTCCGGTAGAACGGGTTCCCTTTCAGATTCTCATTTGATTGACAATATCTCCATTAACGCCTATGCACAGTATGAATATTCCATCAACGGTACGAGTTGGCAAAGCAGTAATATATTTAATGTACCCGCAGGAACTTATTCAGTGTATGTAAGAAATACGTCCGCAACAGCAAATATTTCCACTTTCGGGCCTTATGTTATAACAGCGCCTGCTCCTGCAGCTCCCGGTTTTATTGCCTCACCGTCTCTTTGCAGTCACTCCCTGCCTGCAACACTGAGTGTAAACGCACAGACCGGCTGCACCGTTGACTGGTATTCCGCAGCTACCGGTGGTACTTTATTACAAAGCGGTTCAACAACGTATTCGGCAAATACTGCCGGAACTTATTATGCTTGTTCCCGGACTAACTCAGGTGGATGCCCCAGTGCATCACGCACACCGGTTACATTAACGGTGATTCCGGATGTTGTTCCTGCTGTGAGTATCAGCTCTGTTGAAACGGCCTTTTGTGAAAGCGCCACGGCAAATATCACCTCAACTGTTACCAATGGCGGAACAAATACAATCTATTCGTGGAGCGTAAATGGCGTGGCTGTCGGATCCGGAGGTTCATCCTATTCCTTTGTACCGGCCGATAACGATATTGTAAGCTGCTCAATTGTTTCTTCTGAAGGATGCACCGTGAGTAACACAGCAGTTTCAAACAATCTGGAGGTAACGCTGATTCATCCCGACACTACGGGACTTACTTCCGGCGATTTCGTTTGGGTGGGAACAACGAATATTTATTGGGACAATACCGCAAACTGGCTGCAATATAACGGCAACAATGAATTTACCCCTGCCACCCTTAAGCCAAGCCTGTCTGATAACGTCTATATCAGGAAAAACGGACAGTGCTTTGCAACGGCTCCACTTGTAACTATCGGAACCGAAACCTGTAAAGATTTTAAAGTTTGTCCGGGCAACTCACTTACGTTCACCGGCTCAGGAACACTTGACGTTTCAGGAAACTGGTTAAATTACGGTACTTTTAATGCAGGCAGTGGAACGGTGAATTTTGTCGGCGCTGCAAGCCAGAAGATAATGGCAGGTGCAAGCAGTTTCAATAACGTGAATTTCAATAGTTCA
The DNA here is from genome assembly GCA_037133915.1 of Bacteroidota bacterium. NCBI lineage: Bacteria > Pseudomonadati > Bacteroidota > Bacteroidota bacterium. Next base: position 12,315 of record JBAXND010000067.1, on the reverse strand, counting down.
TTTGATAGTGCCGCCAGTTTTATAATTGACGGACCTATGAATATAAACGGTCATGCACAATTCACAAATGGCATTGTCGGATTTGCAAATAATGGAACGTTGAATTTTACTGACGGTTCAAGCAGCGACGGCGGTTCCGCAACAGGGTTTGTAAATGGAACCGTAACGAAAACAGGCAATGACGACTTTATTTTTCCTGTGAGCACAATAGGTTTTAACAACGACAAGATATGGGCACCTGTTGAAATAGCCGCACCACAAGAGGCAGCAGACGAGTTCTCCTGTACCTACTATTTCTCACCGGCTCCCGATTTCAATAACACCGCTGAATTTTGCGATCCCGCGACACTCCTCTGGGCGAGCGGAGTTGAATATTGGGACCTCCACCGGGCAAACGGCACTTCAACACCCGACGTTACCTTATTCTGGAAAGATATACAGCGCAGCGGAATTTCCGATGTAACAGATTTGGTTGTTGCTCACTATGGTGACTGTAACGGCAGCCAGAAATGGGAAGCGATGAACAGCACACTCAACCTTGTCGGAGGTTCGAACGGCTCAATAACTGCAAGCGGTTTTACTTCCTACAGCCCACTCACGTTTGGCAGCAAAAGCGGCGGAAATCCATTACCGGTGAAGTTACTCAGCTTTTCAGGAGAGTGTAATAATGGTACCGTTAACCTTAGTTGGCTTACCGCAACAGAAACAAATAACGATTTCTTCACGGTTGAACGAAGCGCTGATGCTACAAACTGGGAAACTGTTACTGTAGTTAAAGGCGCAGGAAACAGCAATCAAGTATTATCGTATTCCGGAATTGATGAATTTCCTTTAGACGGCACATCGTACTACCGTCTTAAACAAACCGATTTTGATGGCAAATTTGAAATCTTCGACGCTGTAGTGTCCGACTGTGGTAATTCATATCAGTCCAATGTTGATTACTACCCCAATCCATTCTCGTCAGAAGTGCTGATGAACATTGACAATCTGGTGAATGGTCATGGTGCCATTAAAATATTTGATGTTCTTGGAAATCAGGTGTACGCGAAAGCCCTTTCAAACAATGACCTTAAAGGAGGCAAATTTGTAATGAGGCTAACCGGCCTGCCTTCAGGTATGTACTTCATGGAATTCAGCACAGGCAAGAGTTCCAGAACTACCAAGATGATGAAGAAATAGCAAAAACTCAGGTTCCGGCTATCTAACACAACGGCAATTATGCTTATTGCCGTCTTTCTGGTTGAAAATGAAATCATAGTAAGTGGCATACAACGTCCCATAAGCAGTTCCACCGCTGGTTCCGTAACACTCCAAATCTATGCTTGATAATGGCGTGATTCCATCTACAACGGGAATGCTGGTAAGTTGATTGAACGTACCACTACTATTGGTATTATACGACGGTGAATAAACGGTAGTACCATCCACATATTTGAAAGCAAGTCGAAAATACGCCTGCGCACTTGAATAGGAAGGACTGCAGTAACCATATATTCTGACTGCATTTAAAATGAAAGCATCGCCGGGCGCCATAGGTGTCATAGTGGCAACCACTGTCCATGTTGTGTTTGCAGTATTTCCTGTAACAGATTTCTCGCTGTATGGCCAGAAAACAGTAACGCCGCCGTTAAACCATTTACCATCATTCAGTTTTACTGAAATGTAATTCTGGTTATTCGGATAATAGGCATTCATGGAAAGTGATTTCGTCCACAATGTATCGGAGGCAGTTGTGCTTCCAAAGAAATAAGAGATTTCATCGTAGGTCGGTATGCGCCAATCCGTATGCCCGCCATAATTCAGCGTATCGCAATAACTCACCGCCTCGCTCATGGTTAATTTGTACGGTGATACACTGCTGAGCATGGAAGGTATCCCGCAGCAACCACCACCACCGCCAAGTCCTGCTACCTGTGCGTCAACATACGCTTTGTTCGCAGCATCCGGGTTTTGTGTACACAGCGCCAGATTTGTAATTTTCTTGTTGGTCATATCGAGTTGCTTATTGGCCGGATTCGGAAATAATTGCAACCAACGGGGAGAAGCCGGAGTACCGCTGTTATAATAATACGATGTATCGGAAGTGCCATTCAGCAACATCACCATAAGACCCGATGCAGGTAAGCTGACATTGGCAAGGCTGCTTACACGCGGTATCAATATTCCTTTGTCGGTAGCAGTAACATCGAGCATAGCCGAAGGATCGGCCACTGCGCCGTTGGTGTTTACGCCCATTCCCTGCCCAAAAGCATTGATGTACATCAGCACGATGCCGGAACACAATACTATTATTTTTCTCATTTGATGACTCTCCTATTATTTTTTTAATATCACAAAAATAATCAAATACAGGCTCGAAATTCCAATTAAATATTTATGATATCTTTGTTTACCGTCAAAATCACCATGCAAGATATTATTTCATGGTTCAGTAAACATTCAACCGGGCATGGATAATTTCAGCTAAGACTGATAACAGCGTTTATTTATGAAACAACGAATTGCAGCAATCATAAAGTTCTTTCTGAAGGTCATCATCATTGTTTTTGTTACGCTTATACTTTTTGAATGCAGTTACAGATGGTACGTCATCGATTTTTACAGCTTTTCGTGGAAAGGCTTAAATTCACCGGAGAATCGCAGCAAAGAAAATGTTGACCTGTTGGTTTTTGGCGATTCCTTTTCGGCAAACGACCATGGATATGTTTCGTGTTTACAGAAGCTCTGCCCGGGAAAAGTCATTGTAAATGCATCAAGCGCGGGCATCGGAATCAAGCAGGTGAATTTGTTTGCATCCAAAAGAATCAAACAGGCAAATCCAAAAGCAATTCTGTATCAGGTTTATGTCGGCAACGACCTTATTGATGTTCAAAATCTGAGTAACTGGAAAAGCATTTCAATCGTACGAAACCTCTATTGGAAAATTACGAATCAATTCATGTCAATCAGCTATTTGAACCAGCGCATGGGAGCATTGCGCAAGCATGAAACAACGAAATCACTTCATTTAGATGAACATTTTTCAAAAGAACTCTATGATAAACGCACAACACTATTTATTAAAGCCGATACTGAATCTATTGAAAAATCAGTAACTCTAAAAGATGATTTTTTGAAACGATATCTGGTATGGAAAGATGAACTTGAAGTACTTTTGGAGAAAATTCCGTTGACTACAAAAGTCTACATCGCATTTATTCCGCACTGTGCGCAAATAAATGATTTCTATATTAAAAACATGACCGAGCTGGGAGCAACATTTTCCGATAATAATAATTTCAGTAAAACCGATTATGCATTTTTTGAATATGCCAGGAATGACTTTAAAGGAAATACGAATGTTGTGTTTCTGAATCCTCTGACTTTTTTCAAAGAAACCGATACTGCGAACTACAGGTTGTATTATGAGAATGACCCCCACTTTAATGAGCATGGGAATTCGGAATTTGCCCGCTACCTCAAACCACTAATTTTTAACGAATAAATGTTCATACTCGGAATATCGGCATTTTATCACGATTCGGCAGCATGTCTGCTGAAAGACGGTATCCTTGTATCGGCGGCAGAAGAGGAACGGTTTACCCGAAAAAAGAATGATAATTCATTCCCGATAAACGCCATTAGATTTTGTTTGAAAGATTCAAAAATTGATATCACAAACATCGACCTGATTGTATTTTACGAAAAGCCTTTTCTGAAATTCGATCGCATACTGAATTCCATTCAACGCACAGCCCCTGTGGCATTCAATTTATTTCGTGAGTCAATTCAGTCGTGGCTGAAAGTTAAATTATGGATACCTTCTCTGATTAAAGAAAAACTGAATTACAAGGGTGAAATCATCTTTTCAGAACATCACGAAGCACATGCTGCCGCAGCGTTCTTCACTTCCCCCTTCAGCGAAAGCGCCGTCATTACGATTGATGGTGTGGGCGAAAAAGCCTGTACTACAATTGCGAAAGGACAACACAATCATGTTACTATTCTAAAGGAGCAGCACTATCCGCATTCGTTTGGTTTGTTTTATAGCGCATTTACACAATATTGCGGTTTTAAAATAAACTCAGGCGAATACAAACTTATGGGGTTGGCGCCTTACGGGAATCCTGTTTACAAAGAATTGATTCTTGAAAAAATAATTTCAATTTCACATGCGGGTGAAGTTAAACTGAACTTGAAATACTTCTCTTTTGATAAAGGCAAATCAACCATCAATAAAGCGTTTTGCAACATTTTTAATATGCGTGAAAGGACTGAAAATGAAGAAATGAGCACGTTCTATAAAGATATTGCAAGCTCGGTTCAGTCTATTGCCGATGATTTTATCATTTCAATTGCCACACATGCAAAAGAAATCACGGCATCTGATAATCTTTGTCTGGCGGGCGGTGTGGCGCTTAATTGTAAAGCGAATGGCAATCTTTTGTACGAACAAGTTTTTAAAAACGTATGGGTGCAGCCGGCAGCCGGCGACAGCGGAGCATCCGTGGGTGCAGGTTACATTGGCTGGAATCACTACCTGAACAAAAAACGAATACCTGTAGAAAACACGCTTCCTAAACAGGCATTTCTGGGAATAGAATACACCATCGATGAAATAGACGCGTGCTTAAAGCACTTCCAAATCAATTTCTCCACTCTTGATGATGATGAATTGTGCAATGAGGTTTCAGCACAACTGATTGATAAAAAAATTGCAGGCTGGTTTCAAGGCCGAATGGAATTTGGCCCCCGCGCATTGGGCAACCGAAGCATTCTGGCAAGTCCTCTTTTCGAGGATATGAAACAGCACCTGAATATGAGAATCAAGCAGCGTGAAGGATTCAGGCCGTTTGCGCCTATTGTACTGGAAGAATATGCACACGAATGGTTTACCGGAATAGGCGTATCAAAATACATGTCATTTACCTTTAAAAGCAGTAAGAAAAATGTAATTCCGTCTTGTATTCATGAAGATGAAACAGCCAGGGTTCAGACGTTATCAAAAAATGACCACCCATTATTGCATAAACTAATAAGTGTTTTCAAACAAAAAACCGACTGCCCTGTCCTGATAAATACATCTTTCAATGTGAGAGGCGAACCCATCATTGCATCACCCACCGAGGCCTTGAAATGCTTTTTTCAAACCGATATGGATGTTTTGGTGCTGGGAAATAACCTGATAACCAAGAAAGAAAACAGCAAGGTTCATGCAGAACTCACAAAAAAGGAAACGTATGAGCTGGATTAAAGAAGCAATGAACGAGGCAAAACAGCATAGCGAAAAGCGTTCTAAACAAAAGCAATTTGGTTTTTTACTGCTGGCATTGTTAATTGCGGCACTCGCTTATGCGATGTGGAAAAACGGCTTCGTCTTCAACGAAAAGCAGATGATGCTGAGCGGTTCAGCAATGGTTGTGGCAGCGATTACAATGTTTTACTCAAAATTTTATTATCCGCTTTTGTTTGTCTGGCTGCTCATCGGAAACATTTCAGGCATATTTTCATCGTTTATTATTTTTGTGATTATTTACTTTTCAATCATTACACCTATAGCTTTGTTTACGCGCTTAATAAAAAGTGACAGCCGAAAAAATATCGGCTGGATTGTGAAAAAGAACATCATCGATTACAGAAAATTATCATAGATACAGATGAAGAAAACAGGGATTTTTCTGGAATTATTGAAATTCATGATGCAACAAAAAAAATACTGGCTGATTCCGGTTATCATTGTGCTCGTTGTATTGGGCATTCTGGTATCATTTTCCGCCGGTTCTGTGCTTTCGCCTTTCGTGTATTCACTATTTTAAAATAAAAACCAAGCACAATTTGTACTGCCTATCCGCATTTTGTGAGCACTAAATGAAAATAACAAGCATGATTGAAGTACTAAAAAACGCGGTCTCCTTAATACGTATCAAGCATTGGCTCAAAAACGGATTTGTGTTTTTGCCGGTGTTCTTTGCCGGAAAAATTCAACTGGTTCTCAGTTGTGATTTGTTGTATGTATTCCTTTCGTTCTGTCTGGCAGCTTCCTCTATTTATATTATTAATGATATTGTTGATGCCGATGAAGACAGGCTCCATCCCGTTAAAAAGAACAGACCTCTCGCCAACAAATTTTTCTCTAAAAAAGTAGCTGTAGTATTTTTCATTATTATGGTTATGCTGTTTCTTGCTTCACTTACCTTGCTTCACGATGCATTTTGGTACCCGCTTGGTTATTTTCTGCTCAACATACTTTACACATTCTTGCTTAAAAACATCAGCATTGTTGATGTATCAAGTATTGGCACTGGATTCGTATTACGCGTTATGGCCGGTGGCGCGGAATCAGGCGTTTATGTCTCACACTGGATGATTATCATGACCTTCCTGCTGGCGGTTTCCATCGGGTTTGCTAAACGCCGCGACGATTTTACGTCTGTCGCCGAACAGGCATCATCACCTAAATTATTGAATGGGTACACGGCCGGCTTTCTGGATATCGCCAAAAGCATTTCATTTGCCATCACCCTGATTTCATATATTTTATATTCCATTTCGCCCGAAGTAATCGCACGCACCGGCTCAGATAAACTGTATATTACATCGCTCTTTGTTTTTCTGGGAATCATGCGCTACATTCAAATTACTGTGGTAGACAAAAACTCGGGCTCACCGGTAGACGTTCTTTGGAAAGACCGCTTTTTACAAATTGTATTATTGCTCTGGGGATTAACGTTTCTTATCATTATCTATGGCAAAGATTTCTAACTGGGGAATGTTTCCCGAAATAGAAGCAGAGCAAATTGCTCATGACCGCTATGCTGAAATAGCAGCACTCGTGAAGCGTTCCGATGTAATCATCGCCCGGGGCAATGGTCGCTGCTATGGCGACAGCTCTTTGCAAACAACCATATTCTCTACGCTGAAACTACATAAATTTCTTTCGTTTGATGCGGAATCCGGAGTAATACACTGCGAAGCAGGTGTTTTGCTAAGCGATATCTTGGAGGTGATAGTGCCCAAAGGTTTTTTCCTGCCTGTAACTCCCGGCACCAAACTGATTACCATAGGAGGCGCCGTCGCATCCAACATTCATGGCAAGAACCACCATACCGAAGGCGCTATCTCTAAGTATGTTGAAGCCATCGTGCTGCTTACTGAAAATGGCGAAATCCTGAAATGTACATCATCAGAAAACAACAAACTGTTTTCTGAAACCAATGGCGGAATGGGATTAACAGGCATCATCCTGAGTGTTACACTGCGTTTAAAAAAAATAGAATCCGCATACATCCGTCAAAAAACTATCAAAGCAAAAAATATAGATGAACTGCTTGCGTATTTTGAAAAATACAAACAGTATACGTATTCCGTTGCCTGGATCGATTGTATGATGAAAGGCAATAGCGCCGGTCGCTCGATTTTGATGTTGGGAGAACATGCCCTGCGCTCTGAGTTAAATCAAAAAAAAGCAGCGGAACCTTACAGAATTAAGAAAACTAACCAACTGAATATTCCCTTTATTCTTCCTTCTTTTGTGCTGAGTAGAATTGCCATGAAGGCATTCAACTTCCTCTTTTACAACAAACAGTTGAAGTTTGAGGCTGACAATCTCATTCATTACGAACCGTATTTTTATCCGCTTGACGCGATTCGTAACTGGAACCGTATCTACGGAAAAAACGGAATCATTCAATATCAGTTCGTGATCCCTTTTGAAAAAGGGAAAGAAGGATTAGACAGCATTCTCTCTACAATACAAAAATCGGGATGTGCTTCATTTTTAGCGGTGTTGAAAACATTCGGTCCTGCAGAACAAAATGTGTCACCCCTTTCGTTCCCTGCTGAAGGTTATACACTTGCAATGGATTTCAAAGTGAGTAAACGGGCATTTGACCTCTGCGAAAAACTTGATGAAATAGTGATAGCGTGCGGTGGTCGCGTGTACCTTACCAAAGATGCACGTATGAAAAAAGACACTTTTTTAAAAAGTTATAATACGAACCCGGCACCTTCTGCAAAATTCAGTTCATTGCAGTCGCAAAGGCTCGGAATAACACAACCAGCATGAGAACGCTACTGATACTTGGATCCAATTCTGACGTCGGAAAAGCATGTGCTTACCGATATGCACGAGAGAATTTTAATATTCTACTGGCATCCAGAACCATTGATGAATTTCAAACAGCTCTCGCATCCGATGTGTCAATACGGTATAATGTTACCACAGAGAATGTGTATTTTGATGCATTAAAAACAGAATCGCACAATGATTTCTATAATAAGCTGAAGATAAAACCCGATGTGGTAATATCTGCTTTCGGATATTTGGGAAATCAGACCAGAGCCATGTCCGATTCCTCAGAGGCTGCACTGATAATCAACACTAACTTTAACGCCAGCATTTCCATACTCAGCATTGTTGCAAATGATATGGAAAGACGCAAGGCAGGAACAATTATAGGCATTTCATCGGTTGCAGGCGAAAGAGGTCGCAAAGGAAATTACATATATGGAGCATCAAAAGCGGGTGTCACAACATTTTTATGTGGGCTGAGGACTAGACTTGCCCCTGCCGGTGTGCATGTTGCGACCATTAAACCCGGTTTTATCAAGACAAAAATGACGGAAGGATTGAATACACCTGAGATACTTACAGCCTCACCCGGCCGGGTTGCCGATGCTATCTGGAAAGCATATCGCCGAAGAAAAAAGGTGACGTACGTACTTCCGGTTTGGAGGTTTATCATGTGGATTATCAGAAATATGCCCGAAGCATTGCTGCAAAAAACGAATGTATGAAACAAAAAGACGCGGCATTTTTTGACTTCGACGGCACCATCACGTCCAAAGATTCATTTATTGAATTCATCAGATTTACGCATGGAAGTGCCGGGCTCGCATTATGCGTACTTCTGAACCTGCCCTATATACTGTTATTTTTATTACGATGTTATCCGGGCCACAGACTGAAAGAACGCTTTTTCGCCTTCTTCTTTAAAAACGATTCGGAAAAAGAACTGCTTGAACTGGGCAAAACATTCAGCAAAGAGTACCTTCCGAAACTGGTATTTCCGGAAGCGATGAAAAAAATATCATGGCACAAAGAACAGGGACATGATATATATATTGTTACGGCCTCCTCGTCTATATGGCTGAATGCCTGGTGTGAAGAGCATGGACTAAAACTTATTTCTACAGAATTTGAGATAGAAAACAATAAATACACCGGCAAAATATCGGGCAAGAACTGCTTCGGAAAAGTAAAGGCTGAACGGATATCGGAAATCATTGATAATTGTGACATAACATACGCTTATGGCAATGGACGTTCCGACAAGCATTTTCTGAAACTGGCAACGCATCCTTATAATCATGCCCTGAACGGTGAGAATCATGAGAACGACACCTTTAACACACTCATTTTTTTCCTTATAATCATTGCGTCCATTGCACTGCGCTTTTTTCATTTCGGAGAAGCCATTGACGACCCTCACGGCTGGCGGCAATGCGACACAGCCAATTATATCAGAGATTTTTACCGAAACGGCGTGGATTTCTTTCATCCCGCGGTATGTTGGATGGGTGGATACAAAACACTTATTCTTGAGTTTCCGCTACCCGAAGCCCTTGTTGCTTGGCTATCACATATTTTCGGCCCCAGTCATGCACTTGCCAGATGTGTGTTTCTGTTCTTCTTCTGTGGTGGAGTCTATTACTTCTATAAAATCTGCAAACTCTTTCTAGAAAAGCAAACGTCACGCCTCGCAACTATCATTTACACATTCTTACCACTGTCCTATTACTATTCAAGAGCATTGCACATTGATTATTTTGCACTGTCATTTGCTTTCGCGATGTTCTATTATTATGCTGTTGGAATAAAAGAACAACAGCTGCGTAAAATTATTTTCGGAAGTGTTTTTGCAACTATTGCCTTCCTCGTTAAAGCTCCGTATGCAGTCTGTTTTGCATTGCCGCTTCTGTATATTATTATTCAAGGGAAACAAGGACGCTTCTGTTTGAAACGGGCAGTGCTCTTTTTAGTTCCTATGGTATTATTCGTGTTGTGGATCAGGCAGTCGGCAATTATTAATGCACAGGCTCCCGACTGGTACTTTATTCCGGGTTACCGTAAGTTTGATGATAATACCCGGTGGTATTTTGGTGCCTTCGAACACCGTTTTATAGTAAGAAGTTGGATTGCACTGCGCGAAAGGCTCTTGCACGACCTTACCTCAGGCATGGTCGGCACCATACTGCTTGTTGCGGGCATCCTTGCTTCCGTTTTTAGAAAAAAACTTACCCTGCTTTGGCTATGGTTTCTGGGTGTAGTTATTTATATGCTGATATTTTTCAACCTGAACGTACTTCATAACTACTATCAAATTCCATTTGTTCCGGTGTTTGCTATTTTCATGGCAATTGGAATTAGCTTTATCTCCGGACTCATTCCTCCGAAAAAGGTCAAACCGGTTTTAGTCACCTTATTATCGGTCGTACTTATATACAGCTGTATTCGCTTTTCCGAAAAGCATTTTTTTACGATAGAAAAACAACATCAAATCATCGCCAAGAACATTGAAGACAATACCCGGCAAAATGATTTAATTATAGTCACTTACGGCGGGCTTTCGGTTCACTGCCCCCTGATTCTTTACCGGGCTGACCGGAACGGATGGTCAGTACCGGAAGCAGTCCTGACCCCTGCAATTATTTATAATCTTATGAAAGAAGGCTGCAGCACACTTGCCTATGTCGGTTACCAACTTCCGGTTAGTGAAACAGGAACATACCTGAGCCGGTTTAAGATACAGGACAATCTGCTGCCCGACGGTTCACACCTGTTTCTGGTCAACCTCCGCTCAAATGTCTTAAAAAGTCTGTAAGCATTTTATTATACTCATCTGCTGTGAATTAATTTATCTTTCATAGTTACCCTCATCATTTCTCATACGACAATCAACCTGTTTAATTCAGGATAATTGACGGTTGATACCGTTTTGCCGCAGCAGTAACTTTAAAGATTAGAGATTTTTGAATGGCGTTATTAATTGAAGAAATAAATTTAATCGGCACGCATGCCCCGTTATTTACAATCTTTAGTTAACTAACTAAATCTTAACAAATGAACAGGACATACATGAAAACGCGGTCACAGTTTAAGTTCATGGTCACCGGTCTGTTTGTATTCGCAGGATGTGCCGAGACTTCCACTGTTGAGGTTCGTAATAATCAATATGCCATTGACAACATTTTAAAAGCCCGGGAAGCGGTCTGCCCGATCAGTATCACCCAGGCCGAAGGCACATCGGGCAATACCGCATTTGTAGAGACCCGGCAGGCAACAGTTGAAGATACGGTGATTACAGCTTCTGCAAAGCCATACAAAGCTCATAAAAAGTCGGCGCTTCGCTCTGACCTTGATTCCATTACAAAGATGCTGGAAGCGCTGATAGACAAAAGCGCTGCGCACAAAGCGGTTAAACAAACAGACAGCATGGCCGTTAAGGTAATGAAGAAGACAATTGTTGCCGATACCTTCCTTAGGGCTGAAGCCGGTAAAGTTGTTTCATTTGAAGCCGGTTGCGAAAACGGATACCCCTTGTTGAGCTGGTCGGCCACACCCGGAATGATGATTAAATCATATACGGTTGAGCGCAGCACAGATTTGAAAAACTGGGCTACTGCCGCCACCCTCGACGGGCAATGCAGCGGAAACCGCCTTACGAAATTCGCCGTTACAGATGAGTACTATTCGGAATCAAGGGTTTATTACCGCCTCAAGCAATCGGATAAAAACGGAAATATCACTGTTTTACCCTGTGTTGAAGCAAGCTGTCAGGAAAGCATGAAACTGGATGTCGGCTATTTCCCGAATCCCTGCCGCGACAATTTATTGGTATCCATTAAAAATGCAATTGCCAAAACTGCCACCATTCATATGTTTGACCGAAATAATAAAATGGTACTCGTAAAAGCTGTTTCAGAAGAAGATGTGCAGCGCGGTGGCACTGTACTGAATATCTTCAGTCTGAAACCGGGAACCTATACGCTGGAGTTTATCTCCGGCAGGTCAATAAAATCAATGACTGTGGTGAAAACAGGCTGATTCATGCTGCTAATTGGTAATTAACAACTACTCTTTGCGTCTTTCCGAGAGCGTATATTAATTAGTTAATTTGAAAATTAGTCCATTTGAAAATAAATTACCCAGTCCATTTTTCGGGTAGCTTAGTCCTTTTTCTCACAAGCGAAGTCCATCATTCCTGATGCTTAGTCCTTTTTCTCACAAGCGAAGTCCATCATTCCTGATGCTTAGTCCATTTTCTCACAAGC
>JBAXND010000066.1 GCA_037133915.1 Bacteroidota bacterium | reverse complement strand
TTCAATTTGTTGCGGTTTGCAAAATAATATTCTGTATTTTTATCGGACAATAGTGCTCAGAAACAATTAATTCGCAGGTTTATTGGTTAACGGCAAATTTTACAAATCCCAATATCAAGAATAAATCGGTTTATTTCTTACCAGCATTTGATGAATTACTCATTGGTTATACAAACAGAGAGGCTGTTATCAATGCAACAATCCGCCCGAAAGCCGTTTCCTCCAATGGTATTTTTCGGCCCATAATTGTTGTAAACGGACAGGTAACGGGAATCTGGAGCAGAACAATAAAGAATGAAAAAGTAATTATTGAATCAACGCTTTTCCGGTCGCATACTAAATCTGAATTGCGGCTCCTTGAAAAATCGAGCGCTTTATATGGAAATTTTATAGGAAAATCAACCGGAATAAACAATACTACCTTGTGAATAAAGTGAAGCAATAGTATTTATTCCGGAAGATTATTTTCAATCTCAGTCATCCATATTTACGCTCAGCGATTTATTTGTTTTTGAGAAGGTAAATTTTAATTTTTCAAATGTCGGCATTCCCGAAAACAAACCGAGTTCCCAGTTGTTTGAAAAGCCGAGCGGTTCGCTTGGCATGCCGAAGCTGTGATCTATTTCGCCGTTTGCATTCCGGTCGTGAACAATTATCGCGGCATAATCTCCATATGCCAGATTCTTTACGGTAAAAACGGCGTCTTTATTTACAATTGCGACCTTAAGGATTAAGAAGGGTTTCGTCGGCACTTCATCGCCCGCACGGAACAATCGTAACATAGCCTGACCTGTATTGGATTCAAAGCCGCTTGCATGCACCGTAAATGTTGTTTCTGTTTGAGCTGTTTGCGAAAATGCACTTACGGCCAGCAGATTGATGAGCAGTAATAAACTTAAACGGACATTTTTCATTTTATTTATATTAAAATTATTCGTACGATAATGCCTTGTGTGTCGACACTTTAATAGCCGACCTTGCGGGAATCCGGCTTGCCAGCCATCCGAATATCAGCGTTACGGCTATGGTAATCAAAAAGCCGTTCAGGCTGAATGCATATTCCAGTTTTGCATCTTTTCCCAACATTAAATCCCCGAAAAATACGGCGGCCAGACGACTTAAAGGAATCGAAAAAATCAGCCCCATCATAATGCTTATCACGCAGCTTATCATACCTTCGGTAACAAATATGGAGTAAATTTTCCCGGGTGTTGCCCCAATGGAGCGCATGACGCCAATTTCGCGGGTGCGCTCCCAGATATTAATTCCGGTTGCCGAAGCCATTCCGATGGCACTCACCACAAGCACTAAAAATGAGAGCAGAATTATGGAGGATAAAATGATATCCAGATGGTCGTAAATTATTTTCACTCTTTCGGCCTGCGACATCACATAAGCTATATCCAGACCGGAAGGCTCAATAGCACGTTCAATATCCTTTTTAAGAGCCACGACTGAGCTGTAATCATTGTTCTTTGCAACAAACGTTATGGTATTCACCAGATGCAGTGGATTGAAAAGCGAATCGTAACGGTTGATATCAACATAAATTTTAGGTCGCTCGAATTGCTGTGTTACGCCCACAACTGTTGCTTTAACGCTTTTACTTCCAACGGTCATATCAATCTTAGAGCCAAGGGCAGGATTTCCGTAAAGCGCAAGTGCCTGCTGATTGAGAACGATTTCGAAACCGGAGGATGAAGTCAGCCATCGACCTTCACGGATTTTCAATTGAAGTAGTTTTGAATTTCCCGGAAGCGCAACAATTCCGGCACCTTTGTCGGTAAAAACTATTTTTGATTGAATCTCGCCACGACCGCCCAGCCACGTTTCAACAGCTGCCACATTGTTTAATGACTTGAAACGGTACAAGGCACTGTCATTCGTCACCGGATTATTCAGAACAACCTGCACATCGTAATGCATCTCTTCTTTATACTGCGTCAGCAATACCCAAAGCGATTTCCGCACATTAAATCCGGTATTGAAAATTGCCACACCAAAAGCCATTGCAAAAATTGTAACGCTCAGCCTGCCCATGTTACGCTGCGAATTCCGTATTGCCAGATTTAAGTGACCGGGAAGCTTTACTTTCTTTAAAAATGAAAATTTACTTTTGGCGATATCGGGCGATATTCCGTAATCACTTAAAGCCGCTTTAACAGAAATACCGGTGCCTTTAAGCAATATGCCTATTGTTAACAGAGTGGGCAGCAACAAACTTATCAGAATCATAAAAACATAAATCCTGAAAGGCACTGTGGTTGTAAGAATATCGAAATTCAATTTCCCGGCAATAAAATAAGCAAAGGCGCTTCCGGATTTTATGGATAAAGGAATTGCAATTGCTCCGGCTATTGCACCAATTATTAAAAGCATTGCAATATAAATCTTAAAAACCTGCCGTTGCGAAGCACCGATAGCCTTCAATATTCCAATTTGCTTGATTTGGTTTGCCATGATTGATTTTACCAGTTGCGAAACCAGCACCGAGCCCATGATAAAAGCCAAAAAACCGATGGTTCCGATTAAAAACAACAGGGTGTTCAGCTGCCACTGATGCGGATGCTCATTGAACTTTGGAATATCCACCGAACTGATAATTATTCCTTTGGCTGCAAAATACGCTTCCAATAATTTGCTTGTCCGTTCAACATCCTGCTTTGAATTCACATTTTTCAGACGAACAATCAAGCGTTGATTCACGGGCAAACCGGTAATTTGAGTGTAGGTTTTTTTGTCGGTATACGAATAAATAAAAGCATCTTGTGTTGCAGGAGCCTGTGCAGGGTCAAAACAGATTCCGCTGACTTTCACCCTGATTGTTTTTCCTCCAATGCGGACTTTGGGGGCAGAATCAAGCAGTATATCTGAAACTTTTTTTCCGTCGCGTTCCATTAAAATAGTTCCCGGTTCAGGCACCAGGTTTCCTTCTTGCTGAAAAACGCGGGCCAGTTTGAAATCTTCAAAATTCTCTACACCGAAAATCCACAGCGGAATCCAGACGTCGGGTCGTATTTCGATTCGGTGTAAAGAAAAGTCTCTGAATTCTGCGCCTGCTATTTCGGGCTTTTCATTAAACTCTTTCAGATTGAGTTTATCAAAATCAGTTGAATGATACACTACATTTAAGGGCGACGTCCTCTGGTAATTGGCCGACAAATCTTTCATCAGTATGGTATAGGAAACGAGCACCGTTCCCAGACCCCATATACCAAGCATCAGCGCAAATACAACCAGCAATGTCCGCTTTGGATTTGAACTTAAATCTCTTACCGCTTTTATTAATTTCTTATCCATGGTCGTTAGTCTTTAGATTGCGTTGATACTATTTCACCATCCGATAATGTAAATGTGCGGTCGTATTTTGATGCAATATCTTTTTCGTGAGTAACTACAATCACCGTCTTGCCCGATTTTGCAAGCGAACTGAAAATTAAATTGACAGCTTCAGCCGTTTTGCTGTCGAGGTTTCCGGTAGGTTCATCGGCAACAACTATTGCCGGGTCGTTTGCCAGCGCTCTTGCAATGGCAGCACGCTGTTGTTCGCCGCCCGAAAGGGAAGCAGGCATTTTATGCGCCTGTTCCGGAATTCCTACATCAGCTAACAGTTTTTTCGCCCTTTGTGTACGTTCATTCTTTGGAATGACATTTACAAATTCCATAGCCAGCAATAAATTTTCGAGAATCGTGAGTGTCGGAATCAATTGAAAAAACTGAAATACAATTCCAATGTTCTTTCCACGCCATGTTGCCAGCCGGCTCTCGTTCAGCGTTCCGATTTCGGTTCCGTTTAAACATATTTTTCCGCTGCTCGGATGGTCTATACCGGTAATCATGTTTAATAATGTGGATTTACCACTTCCGGATTTCCCGACCACGGCAACATATTCGCCTTTGCTGATGGAGAGTTCAATATTGTTTAACGCGGTAAAGGTTCTTTCTTTTAACCGGAATACTTTCGTAACACCTTCTAATGTTATCATAAATTTTGCTTTAATTATTCTATGAATATTTTTGACAAAATTACATGACTGTGAAACGGAAATTTTCACATAAGTTGCGAAGAGCTTAACATTTCTTGCTATATATTACTCCGCTTCAACCGGAATGTAGATCTGGTAGGAATTTTCGTTGAAGTCTGTAATCGAAGGGTCATTTAAAGGCACCAGCAATATGGGTTCCAGTTTCAATTTAAATGCGCTCTCGGGCAGCCACGCATGAACAACATAAGAAGCAGTTTTTATAATATCCTGAAAACTGCCCTCCTTTACAAAGCTCACATATTTTGTGGAAGGAATCTCGAGAAAGCTGACCAGTCCTGACGTTATAGTTTGTTTACCTAATGCAACGCAGGTTAAAAACCTGCATTTATCCAGTGAAGTGAAAACAGGATAATCTTTTATTAATCCGAATATTGCCGTTTCGCCGTTAATCAAATCTCTTGCTTCAGCCCACTGCTTAATTCGTTTAAAACTCTCTTTAATAAGTACGGGCGATTGCAGCGTGGTTTGCAGGCAAACACATTTTTGCCCCGGCCTGTTGACAATTTCCGGCTTTAAATCTTCAAACTCTGGTTTATGTTCGGGAAATGAAATTTCTATTTTTGCTTCATCAATTAAAATATTCTTGCTGTAAGGAATCTGGGTAATGTTGATACGTTCAATTTCGCTCGACTTACGGTATTTATCGGGACTTAAAGAATAATAGTCTTTAAATGCTCTGGAAAATGCTTCCAGCGATTGAAACCCTACTTTTACGGCTACTTCAAGAATGTTCAATTCGGGTTGGAACGCAATAATCCGCGCAGCTTCCTCAAGCCGCAGACGTTTTATGAATTGCTTGGGAGTTTCGCCCAGTACTTCCTTAAATATACGCTGAAAATGAAACGGAGAGAAACAGGCCAATTCGGCTAAATCATCCAGCGGCATTTCACTGTCAATGTTCAGCTCTATGTGTTTAACCACTTTGTGGATACGTTCAATATTTTCCTGTGCTAATTTCAATCTCCGCCTATTAATTTATCCATGCACCTTTCCGCCGTAAGCAATCCGCAGTTATTGCAAGTTCAAAACAAATGTAATAAAAGAATTTGAAATGCTCCTGCGGTCAGGCAATCCAAACCTTGGAGTTGCTTATGGTTCCGGTCAACCCGGCAAATGTGTTTCATACATCGTGCTGCAGTATGCAAGAAACTCCGCATTGGTGGCAAAGGAAAATAATATAAGACCAGCGGCTGATAGATTGAAATTTATTATATTTACAATCAAAAACGCCCGACGATGCGATGAATGCGTATACCCTATCTTGATTCAGGCATACCGTTTACACCGAACATAACAGGGCATAAAACACTGCAACAATGAAAAGAAGCATCTTTATTATTTGCGTTGCATTCTTTCCGGTATATATTTTCGGACAAAAATCAGATTCACTGCCCGCAAAACATTTTCCACGACATTACATTTCTATAAATCCAATAAACAGTGCACTGTTAGATCAGGTTGGAATTGGGTATGAATATAAGCCGGGCATTTTGGGATTTGGATTGGCCGCCGGATATAAATACGCCAGCCAAAGAAATTACAGCCGGTTTTTTATTGCAGCTTCCGCCAACCGTGGTGCTTATGAGTACTATTCCGGATTTTATATCATACCTCAGGTAAATTTTTATTTCTATAAACCAAGAAGATCAAATAAAGGAGCGTTGTTATATTTTTCGCTTAAAGGAATTTACAAATACCTGCAGGTTGACTCGACGAACTATCATATCTGGGACAATTCCGGAGGGGATAGTTACTACTTCTATCGTAAGCAATTAGACAAAGTGAACATCACCGGAGTATTCGGGAATTTAGGGATTAAGGCGGTAATCCGGCACTTTTTCTTTGATATCAATATCGGCCCCGGAATTATTAAGCGTGACCATAATATGCTTGTGGCAGGCGAAGGGCATGATATTTACAGAACAAATATGAGTAATGTTAATCCCCCACGGAAAGACCATTTCAGTGACCATTATTTTACCGTAAACATCAGTATAAACGTGGGTGCAGATTTTTAATTTTGAAATTATAGGTTGTGACACATAGTTTCATGCAGTGAAAAAATAAATTATTCACCGCATATTTGCGGCGAATAATTCTTACCATCGGTACTTAATTGCATTAATAAATGTTTAATTAGCAACGCTGAAAATCCTATAACATGAAAATCAGGCCAGGCGTTTTCTTGATAATTACAGCAATTTCAGCCCTGCTTATCATGTCTGAATGCAAAAAAGAGAACAGTATTATTTATAACAGTCAGCTCCCCTATGCAGCTGTTTTAACAACGTTCGAATCGGCCCGTATTTTGTCAGCATCAGCACTTTGTGGTGGAAATATTTCAAGTGACGGGGGATTTCCAATAACCGGGAGAGGTGTATGCTGGAGCACGGGACCATTGCCAACCACAGATTGCAGTACGACTTCAGATGGAACAGGAATCGGAAGTTTCACAAGCAATATCAACGGTTTAACTCCTGGCACCTTATACTATTTGAGGGCTTATGCCACGAATCTGTTTGGAACTTCATACGGCAACACTGTTACGTTTATTACCAGTGACGGTGAAGCAATGGATATTGATGGCAATATTTATCCAACGGTGAATATCGGCACTCAAACATGGATGGCGGCGAATTTGCGGGTAACGCATTACCGCAACGGCGACTCAATCCCTGAAATAGGTATTCATGACGGAATTCTCTGGCGCAATCTTACAAGTGGAGCCTATACCGGCTTCATGTCTGACAGTTACGGGAAGTTGTATAACTGGTATGCAGTAATTGATAACCGAGATATCGCGCCGACCGGCTGGCATGTTGCAACCGACACGGACTGGACAATATTAACCGATTATGCAGGCGGCAGTGGTATTGCCGGTGACAAACTTAAAGCAAAATACGATTGGATAACTACTTACCAAGGAAGTGATGATTCAAGCGATGAGCTGAGGTTCTCAGCCTTGGGTGGCAGCTATATGGACACGACTTCAACAGGTCTTTGGCTTGGTCCGGGAGTTAACGGCTATTGGTGGACTTCAACTGAAAACGGTTCGGATGCCTGGGGTCGTTCCATGCAGACCCTGCAAAGCGCTGTTCACAGAGACTCTTTTTATAAGAACCTGGGATTTTCCGTCCGATGCATAAAAGATTGATTTAACAATCAAAAAAAACATACAACACCACGAGTCTATGAGCTGAAATAAAATTAATAACACGGTTAATTACTATCTTTACCATTATAATAGCAACCAACTTTTAAAAATAAAAATTAATAAAAATCAGAAACTATGAAAAAAATTATTTTTCTCTGCTTCGCATTTATTTTAATGCATTTCTTTTCTTCAGCAACCAATATACCCGGCGGAAATGTCAGCGGAACTTGGACACTTGGCGGGTCGCCTTATCTTATACAGGGTGCTATTATGATACCTGACGGTTCTACGCTCACCATTGAGCCGGGAGTTGATGTCATCTTTCAGGGTTCGTATAAGCTAATGGTGCTGGGCAGGATATTGGCAATCGGAAGTGTTTCAGATTCGATAACTATCACGGCTGCCGACACAACCGTTGGCTGGCTCGGTGTACAATTTGACAATACACCATTATCAAATGACAGTTCAAAATTTTATTATTGCAACCTTCAATACAGCAAATCCACAATCGGCGGTGGGGCAATCAGTACCGTTAATTTCCCAAAAATAATTATTTCCAATTGCAGCATTTCTCATTGCAGAGCGGATGCATATCCCGGTGGCGGCGCCATTCATTGTGCAGGAGGCAAGATCATTATTACACATTGCTATATCGCTGACAACTATAGTGCTTATAGCGGAGGGGGTATTTGTTGTGAAAACAGTAACCCTTCGATACTATATAATACGTTTTCAAACAATGTCGCATCAGCCGTTGGTGGGGCGATTGTTTGTTTGGGAATTTATAACAGCAGTAATGCCACTATTTCAAACAATATTATAATAAACAATTCAGCACATTTTGGTGGTGGAATTTATTGTGCCAACAATAGCCCGAAAATAACAGCTAACTTCATATCTAATAACTCCGCTTCTGATGGCGGAGGATTTTATTGCTCTAGTGGTGGCCTTCCTACCGTAAGTAATAATTCTATTTCGAACAATACAGCTCTTGGTGGGGGCGGAGGAATTTATTGTGATTACACTTATGAAATTCCCACTTTCTCAAATAATACGGTTTCAAGTAACAAGGCAACCAGAGGAGGTGGCTTATATTGCTCCTTGGGCAGTAGTGTAATCCAATATAACACTATCTTCTGGGGCAATACCGCCGACTCAAGCGGACATCAGGTGTTTTTAGAGGATGAAAACAGCGATCCCGATTTCTATTATTGCGACATTCAAGGCAGTACAGATTCTTTCGGTCTTAACACAGGAATTTTCTATACAGGGATTTATCAGAATAATTCAGACACCCTGCCTTTGTTTGTTGCAGCATCGGCGGGCAGCGGAACACTGTACAATGGAATAACAGCCAATTGGTCGTTACAGGCGTCTTCACCTTGCATAAATGCCGGCACTCCCGATACAACAGGTCTTTTAATACCCGTCACCGATATAGCCGGTAACCCGCGTATAGAGGGTGGTCGCATTGATGTTGGAGCCTATGAGCTTGGATGGCTCTCGGTTCATGAAGTTCAGAATAACTTTTTAATAGATATTTATCCCAATCCCGCAAGTGACTTTCTAATAATTGAAACACCAAAAAAATCCTCCATAGAAATTTTTGATATTCAAGGACAACTAATAAAAGCGATTGAGAACGATGGAATAAAAACAACCATTGATGTGAAGAATTTTTCGAACGGGATTTATTGTATTAAAGCAAAAACAGACGGAAGCGTTTCAATAGCGAAATTTATTAAAGAATAATTTTCCGTTTGCAAAATACGATTGATTATTGCGTTTATTGAAACAGACAACTTTAAAATGTTGTAATGCGGCTCATTAGCAAAACACGTTAATCATAGCACAATTATTCCAACAGAAAAAGGATGGTAATGATAATATCAGAAACCGCCAATTTACTCAATATAGCTTATTCCATTGAACAAGTACCTGCCACTTTTTCGGATAAAAGCCGGGGTTCTGTGCCAAGCATGCACGGTAAAGCGCTGTTTGCAACGACTCATATAAACAAAACCCGGAATGGAAAAACTTATTTACTTGCTTGTAACATTTCAACAGGTGTAAACGTCATGCCGGAAAATAAAAATAGATGGAGTTCAGAAACCATTGCAAAAACGGGGCGAAGCCGAAAAGCCATATGAGTAGGAAAACATTAATTGTACTCCCATGAAAACAATCATGAAATTTTCGTTCGTTTTAGGTCTTCTGGTGGTTCTCTCCTCTTTTACACGGACAGGCAATGACGTAAATAATGCGTATCTTTCAACTGAAAATAATTCCGGCATACGGCATGCTTTCAGCGATGTTATCATTACCTTCGACCAATCCGATGTATGCGGGCTGAACTATCTAGGAGAAGTTTCGGCTACTGAAAGAGGCTGGTTCCATAACAATAACAACATTAAAGAAGAAACGCTGGCAACACTGAAAAAACAGACATTGGAAAAAGGCGGGAATATAGTTTTTATCAATATCAAAGAACAAAAAGGCTTCGGATTCTTTTACTCAACCAAAGTTGTTGGTTATGTTTATCAGAAATGAAACACTGCGTTTATAAACAGAGACGGAATCCATTCCCGAACATGATGGAAAAATGAACAAGGTTCGAAAGTTATTCTATTTACTTATAATTTCACTCGCTTCATTATCCGTAACGGCGCAGGAAAATCATGCCGATATTGGCGATTACACTATAAAGGTGACTGTTGACACCGTTTCCCGTTTATTGAAAGTTAATCTTACAATGGATGTCAGCAACTTAACCGGCCATAAAATTGAATTAATATTTACACACCGTGCCCGTATTGATGGAATATATCTGAATCAGCGGCACGGCAAAAAGGATGTTTCATTTCAAGCTTTTGGTGTAGATTCTGTCTGCCTTACATTACCTGATAACACGAATCTTTCAGATAAGCTGACACTTTTTTTCGATTACTCAATTCCTTTTGATTCTGTTTCCGGCTCAACACGCTGTGTGCACACTCTCACCAGACCCGAAAAATGGTATCCGCTTCTATACAACGAATTATCTGCTCACAGAATCACAGTTTCGCTCCCGATGAACTATTCTGCACTTTCTTCAGGCGATATGATAAAAAATATTGTGAACGATAAACAGAAAGTAATGACATGGTATGACAAAAATAATTTCACCTGTCCATTGTTCTTTTTCAAAACCGATTCACTTCAATTTGTCCAAAAAAAATCGGCGGATAAAAATATTGATTTCTGGTTCTATTCCCGTGATACGATTATTCAGAATGGTTATACAAAAATAGTCTGTGCTTCATTCCGGTATTTTTACAATTTATTTGAAAAGGATTATCCTTATCACACCTATTCATTTATTGAAATTCCCGATTATCCTGCCGGTTCTGCGTTGGGTTCGCTGCAGATATTCGGGACTACGCCCCTTTCTGATTTTAATACTTATGGAATGCTCTATTGTTTAAAACCTGCAGCACATGAGGTTGCACACGAATGGTGGGGCGTCGGGCGAATTCATTATAAAGATAAAACTAACGAAGACGGAGTACAGTTTCTGAGAGAATCTATGACAGAGTACCTGACGTATATGTTTATTGAGCAGTATTGGGGTGCGGACAGCCTTGCTAAATGCCTCGAAACCGCAAATTCCTATTATAAATATTATGTCAACGATACTAATGAAAAACTCCTGTTTGATATTCCACAGCAGTTTACAACATGGGAAGAAGCGGTCGTTGTATATTATAAAGGACCTCTTATTATTCATGAAATAAGAAAACAGATGGGTGATGCAAACTGGCAGCATTTTATAAATAGATTTTACATCAGCTACAGAAATAAATATGCCGGCTACAATGACTTTATCAAAACCTTATTGGTGTACGACCAGAATGGAGCTATAACTGAAACTCTGAATAATTACTTGAAAACAAAAGGATTCAAAGAAATCAAACCCTGACGGGAATCTAAATACACAAATTTTTCCACACCTTCTTTTTCAAATTACTAAGTATTCATTAGTAATTGTCCATGAAAATATTGCTGACACACTCCGGAATGCCTTTATATACTTCCGAAAACAGAGCACCACTTTACTGAGCTAATTTTCACATACCTCTTGCCGGAGGACATTGGCTTCCGACCATTCACACAGTGACATCATAACCGGACGCAGGGTTTTGCCCAGTTCCGTCAGGGAATATTCTACCCTTGGCGGAACTTCTGCAAACACTTCTCTGTGAATCAATCTGTCTTTCTCCAGTTCGCGTAATTGCGCCGTCAGCATGGTTTTGCTCACACCTTCAATCATGCGCAGCAGTTCACTGAAGCGGCATGTTCCGTGAGATAAAATATAAATAATAATAGGCTTCCACTTGCCCCCGATTTTTCCGATTGCAACAGCTACAGGACAGGTTCCATACTTACTGTATCGTTCCTGCATTATTTCACGGGTTAATTTATTTTCGTCAAAATCCATTTTATTTATTGCTTTATATCACTGTTATTCAACTATGGTAGCATTTACGGTACTCTGTTGTGTAAACATTACTATATTGCATATACAAACCTTGTTCTATTTCTTTGCAAAGTTATTATTTAAACTAATCAATACAATTATGGACAATAAAATTTTCGTGACGGCCTCTTCCGGGAATATCGGCAGTCAAATTGTTAAGCTTTTAATAGCTGCAAATGCAGACTTTACAGCAGGTATAAGTCAAAGAGAAGAAGGAAAATCATTTTCATATCCTACTCAAATTATTGATTTTGCCGACAAAAACGCACTATCAGAAACATTCAAAGGATTTGACACACTATTCTTGCTGGTGCCCATGCATCCACTAATGGTTGACTGGGCCAAAAATGCAGTCGATGCGGCAAAAATTGCCGGAATCAAGCACATTGTTCGCAGCAGCGGTATGGGAACAAATGTTCAGTCGCCATACAAAATATCAAAATTGCAGGGAACAATTGATGAATATATAAAATCAAGCGGATGTTCGTTTACGATTACGGCACCCAATAATTTTATGCAGAATTTTATCAGCTACCATGCAAATGACATAAAAAACGGTATAGTATACATGCCAACGGGTCACGGCAACGTTTCGTGGATTGATGTTCGCGATATTGCTGCCGTAAATGCCGCTATTTTGCAAAATCCTTCGAAATTTGCAGGGCATACAATTGACATAACCGGCGGCGAAAGTTTAAGTTATGCTGACTGTTTAAGAATAATTTCGGAAGCAATCGGAAAAACGGTTTCATTCATTGACATTCCGGAACAAGCGGCTATAGACGGTATGAAACAATATCACATGCCCGAATTTGTGATTGAAGTAATGAGCAGTTTGAATGCGCTTATAAAAGCAGGAAAGGCAGAAGCTGTAGGAAATTCAGTATCGGAAATCACCGGCAAATCGCCGATTTTGTTTAGTGAATTTGTACATGAAAATGTAAATTATTGGATCAAATAGTAAAGAATAATAAATGAAGGGCACAACAAAAAACTGAATCAACTAAAATGAATGACTTTTTATCATTTAGCAACAAGGAATTTTATACAGATGAAAAATAATTTAGGAAAATTGAATTCACTTTATCCCTTGCCAACCGTACTGGTAGGTACCGTTATCAACGGGCTTCCGAATTACATCACCATGGCGCATGTGGGCGTGTTGGTCGGAAACATTGTTTGTATGGGCATGGGAAAGTCGCATTACAGTGGCCAGGGCATTAGAGAAAACAAAACATTCAGTATCAATGTGCCTTCAACCAAACAAACCGTTGTAACCGACTTCTGCGGTATCGTTTCGGGAAAAAATGCCGACAAGTCTGCACTATTCACATCATTTTACGGAGAGTTGAAAACGGCACCCATGATTGAGGAATTTGCAGTGAACATGGAATGCAGGCTGAAAGATCATCTTGATTACGGCTCGCACGATGTGTTCATCGGAGAAATTATAAGTACTTTTTGCGATGATTCGGTTCTGACCGACGGGCGGATTGATTTAAAGAAAATTGACCCGATATTATTTGAGATGAATACAAGGAAATACTGGCAGCTGGGCGATTCGTATGCAAATGCCTGGAGTATCGGGAAAACACATCCGAAATTTGTATAGTCCGTTTAGTTTTTATTATTTTGTTGTTTGAATTTGCCTTGAGAAATAGTTCAACGCATCTGTATTTATAAACCTAAATTCAAAAGCATGAAAACCCACTTACTCGTACTCTCCATTTTGCTTAATGCAACGATTTCATTTGCACAGCTAACATCAACTTTTACGGATGCAAGAGATGGGAAAGTTTATAAAACAGTACAGATAGGCAAACAAATCTGGATGGCAGAAAACCTTGCCTATAAAGCCGGCAGCGGTTGTTGGGCTTATGGTGACAATATGGAAAATGTTGCCAAATACGGCTATCTTTATGACTTTGAAACAGCAAAAACAGTTTGCCCCGCGGGTTGGCACTTGGCAAGCGACGAGGAGTGGAACACACTCATGTCCTTTCTCGGAGAAAATGTCGCCGTGAACAAAATAAAATCTGCCGGCGGATGGAATGAAAACGGCAATGGAAATAATACCAGCGGTTTTTCAGCCATTCCGGGCGGACACCTTTTCAACAGTACTACTTTCGGCGACTTAGGTACCAACAGTTACTGGTGGACATCCACAGAATTAGAAGCCACTCTTGCCTGGACCCGAAGCATTGACTACAATAACAACAACATAACCAGAGATATCAGCAGCAAAACAGACGGACTATCCGTGCGTTGCATCAAAGATTAACAGGCAAAGAAAACTTTACAGCATGAAGACTCAATTATTAGCACTCGCCATTTTGCTTAATGTAACGGTTTCCTTCGCACAGCTAACATCAACTTTTACGGATGCAAGAGATGGGAAAGTTTATAAAACAGTACAGATAGGCAAACAAATCTGGATGGCAGAAAACCTTGCCTATAAAGCCGGCAGCGGTTGTTGGGCTTATGGTGATAATGCGGAAAATGTTGCCCGATACGGATATCTGTACGACTTTGAAACAGCAATAACGGCTTGCCCCCCGGGCTGGCATGTACCTACCGATGAGGAGTGGAATGTACTGACGGAATATTTAGGCAATCAGGATAGCTGCGGAAGAAAATTAAAATCCGGGACCGGATGGAGCAGCCCAAATGACACGTTGGCGAATTCAACAAAGTTTACGGCCCTCCCCGGAGGTCTGCGCTTTATGGGAGGAACCTATGACAGATTGGGTGTTAAAGGATTCTGGTGGAGTTCAACAGAATCAGAATCACATATGGCATGGTACCGTAGTATTTTGAGCGACGATAATAAGGTGAATCGTTACGATGACTATAAAGATTACGGACTTTCCGTGCGTTGCATCAAAGATTAACAGGCCGATTTTCCGAAAAGAATAAAACAGCACCGGCATTTAACCGGTCAATCAGAGCATTTCCCCAACAAAGACTACCTTCGTAGCATATTCTTCATTTAATACATCAGGAAAATGGACGCAAAAACACACGTATTGGAAGCAATGAAAAAAGAAAAAGCTCCGCTGAACGCCGGGAAAATCGCAGAGCTGACAAACCTTGACCGTAAACTGGTTGATAAGGCAATGGCTGAATTGAAAGCAGAAGGCTCCATCGTATCGCCCAAAAGATGCTACTGGCAAGCAAAGTAATGCTGTTCATAAACTTAGTATTTAATATTTTAATAATATAACATGAGCAAATTAGGCGACAAATTTTCAGAAGTACTAAAGCACGAAGGGGTTGTCTCCATTATGTCGTGGGGTGTTGAACCTCACCTTGTAAATACGTGGAATTCATTTTTAGTAATTACCGAAGATGAACGCATTTTGATTCCTGCCTATGGCTTTCGTAAAACACAAAAAAATGTTGAGGTAAACGATAAGGTCAAAATAGCTCTGGGAAGTAAAAATGTGTTGGGATATAAGGACTATCCCGGAACAGGTTTTATTATCGAAGGTACGGCCAGGTATTTTGAATCAGGCGAAGAATACGATATGATGAAAAATAAATTTTCTTTTCTTACCCGCGTGCTGGAAGTCACTGTAGATAATGCAAAGCAAATGCTTTAGTCAGTCGTTTGTTTTTATAAAATAGAGTGCGTATAATTCTTCTGCTTAACTAACGCTGGCAAACAATCAGTGTCAGACACAGAGTTGTTTCTCGCTTTGCGTCGATATTTGTAATGCCGGATTCACCTTATTCCATCAGCATCATTTTGCCCGAATATCTGCCTTCCGGCGTCGTCATCGTGTAAAAATAAATTCCCGCCCCGTAATTGTCAGCATTAAAAGTTACCAGATGCAGACCTGCTTTGTAATGCTCACTTACAACCGATTTGATTTCCCGTCCCGTATGGTCAAAGACCTGAATTGTAACCTGTGCGTCTTTGTCAAGGAAAAACTCGAAGTTTGTTGAACCTATAAATGGATTGGGATAATTTTTAACATAGGAAGAATTCTTAGCCGCAGCACTCTGATTAACTCCAACAATGGTGGGATAGAAATAAATAATCAGGTCATTGTTTTCCCAGTTCGACTGATGGAAACCAACGGGACTTCCACTCTGATTCCGGACAATGATATTCGAAAGCGACTGCCCGTTATTAATCACCAGACTCAATTGGTCGCTCAAACTGAACAATGAATCCGGCACCGTAACCTGCAATACCGAATCATTCAATCTTTCCGTCGAAAATATCAGCGTATCTCTGCTGTGCCAGTACGATGCGAATGATTCCAGATTCATAATCGATGCACCGGCCGGAAGATTTTGAATAAGATAATCTTCAAGATCCAGCTTATACAGCTCGGTGGGATGAATCAGAAAAACCACCGGGGCGTAGTTATCCGCCACTTTTTGTACAACCGTAAGCCATGTATTTGCTTTTGAAATGTAGTTTGTTGAAGACAAGGAATCAAGATTATATCCATCAACATCAATAGTATTCGGAATTTCAAATACAGGTAAAACGGGCTGTGTAAATGAAAGCCCCTGATGGCAGAAGAAGGGGAAATTTGATAACACAACATTCGCGCTGTTGGTAGAACTGTTCATATAACCCGTTGAATCCAGTACATGCGCCTGATCCGCCGGATAGCACAAATAGCCTGACCTCCATGATTTCACATTGACACCAATATCGGTTTGCAATACACCTTTTGAAACTTCCATTTCGCCAAAAACAGTGGCATCAGTGGTGGCACTGTTATAAACGCTATAATGCGGAGAATAGGTAGCTTGTGTATTTCCGGGCAAACCTTCAGGAATATTCACAGGATTATCAAAATCGGGAAAGTGCCCTACGGAGTGACTTCCAATTACATGTCCGAGCGAAGCAACATACGCGATTTCGGGAATATGGGAAGTATAGTAATCATTATCCAGGTCGTCGTGTATATAATGAGTCGTCACAAAGTAAGTGCCTATGATATTGTTCTGTTGCTCATAATCGGCAAAATAGTGCATGGTGTCCATGGCCGGCCGGCAGTCAACGTCGTGGGTAAACATCAGCACATATTTAGAATCCAGAGGTGCACTGTGTTTCCATGTAGCATAAGGAATATATTGAGCATACAGACCTTTGATGAACAGCATAAAAACATCGGACGACGGTTCGAAATGATTTGAAAAATTTCGTTGTGCTTCAAAATCATGATTAATCTGACACCTCAGAATCATATCCATCAATGAAACACCCAAAGCATACGCATGACCGCTGCCATAAGTATTTTTTATTACAGCAACAGTTCCATCACCATAAGTAGCAAGTGGCGTAGCCGTTGATAATGTATAAGCTCTGCTGCCAATAACCGAACCCGGATAAATAATGCTGTCGCCAAGACGTATTGTCCGCTCCCTGGGGTCGTCAATCCACCGCAGTGAAGAATCGCCCGACAATGCATTCCATCTGATGGAATAATGGCTGTATCCATATGAACTTCCGGAAATTCCGAACAATGAATTAAAAAATGAATCGCTTACATGAGGCACAACAAGTACGCCGCCACTATTGACGTAACTTACCAAGGCCGATTTCTCGCCTGACGTAAATCCCGATGAACCTTTAAAACTGCTGCTGCTGAATACCATGGCATATTTGACGGCGGTATCCACAACTGTTGTGATGATGTAAGGAATACCGGCAGTTTTTGCAATAAACTCGGCAGAATAAATATTGGATTGGGAACCTTCTCCGTTGCGGGCAGTCATATCAAGCAGCGCCAGTTGCCGGTACTTTGGATTGATTCCATATGCATCGGTACTGATACTTCCGATTGTAACAGCCAATAATAAAATCAGGGTTTTGGATATATTGTGCATGCTAATGAACGTGTTAATTAATCTTTAAACCACTGTTGTCCGGTAAAAGTTTGAAAGAAGCCGAAGCATAAGCCCGGCTTC
>JBAXND010000065.1 GCA_037133915.1 Bacteroidota bacterium | reverse complement strand
TGTTGCGGTTTGCAAAATAATATTCTGTATTTTTATCGGACAATAGTGATTTCAAATAATAAAATTCACGGTTTCCGAGATTCATACGGTTCTGAACTCGTCGGAATTTATGATTGGGGCAATAATACCGCAAGTACTATCAGGGATAATGAAATATATGATCTTGTAAATCTGACAGGGTGGTCATACTCATATGGGATATGGGCCAAATCAATATCACCCTCAAATATTTTCAAAAACAAAATTTACGATCTTTCAGGGTTAGGATCGGATGCAAAGGTTTTTGGACTTTATTATTCAAGTTCTGCCACCGGCGTTATTCATAATATTTATAACAATTACATTGGCAATTTAACCGCACCGGCAGCCGATTCCGGAAATTGTATTTATGGGATATATCTGGAATCAACAGCAACTTACAATCTTTGTTATAACACAGTATATATTAATGCCTCAAGTTCTGGGCCAATATTCGGAACAACAGCAGTCTATGCCGCAACAAGTTCACATGTTACAATGCAGAACAACCTTCTTGTGAATACATCAATTCCGACAGGCTCGGGAAAAGTTGTTGCTTATAGGAGAGATAATGCAATACTGAGTACATACAATACCGTATCAAATAATAATTATTTCTATGCCGGTTCACCCGCTCCGAACAGGCTTATTTATTATGATGGCACATTGAGTGCTCAGACACTCTTTATTTTTAAAGCATATGTTACTCCGACCGACAGTGCATCAAAAACCTCTGCTTCTACTCCGGCTTTCATTAGTACAACCGGCTCCGACGCACAGTTTCTTCATCTAAATGGAGGCGTTCCTTCTGTGCTCGAAAGTGGAGGAATGTTAATCCCGGGCTACAACGATGATTACGACGGTGATGTAAGAGCCGGCAGCCCCGGTTATCCACTTCAGCTAAATTATGGCGGTACTGCTCCTGATATTGGTGCAGATGAATTTGATGGCTATCCCGACATGTACACAACGATTGCTGAAAATAGTGATAATATCATTAGTATTTTTCCA
Organism: Bacteroidota bacterium; assembly: GCA_037133915.1. Taxonomy (NCBI): domain Bacteria; kingdom Pseudomonadati; phylum Bacteroidota; species Bacteroidota bacterium. The sequence continues at coordinate 17,422 of JBAXND010000065.1, read as the reverse complement.
AACCCGGTGAGCGATAATTTGCTTCTGGAGATGAACAAAAATTTCAATGCAATGGGATTTAGAATATTCAATTCTCTTGGTGAAATTGTTTTTACCGGAACGATAACTGATAAAGTGGTCATTCCATTGATGGGTTTTTCGAAAGGTCTATATGTAATTGGGTTTGACAATGGGTACACATCTAAATTTATTAAGATATGACCCAACGGCGACAATGATTGCCCAGTTTACACTGTCTACTCTATAATCTCAGTCCCGTTGCGGTAGTAATCAGCATTTCAGCCAATATTCACAATACACTCTGTTGTACAAATCAGTATATCAGAGTGTATTTTTTTTATCCCCGGAGGTACCCATTACTATATCAAAGTGTATTTATAATACTGTCAGAAGTACAAATTTCAATATCAAAGTGTATTCGCAATACCTGTGACGGTATTTAATGCTATATCAAAGTATATTCGCAACACCTGTGGCGGTATTAATTGGTCTATCAAAGTGTATTCGCAACACCTGTGGCGGTATTTAATGCTATATCAAAGTATATTCGCAATACAGTCAGAAGTACCAATTTCAATATCAAAGTGTATTCGCAACACGTTAAAAATTGTTTATTCGCTTTGACACACTTTTTTGAACAGCCTCCCTGTGGCGGTATTAATGCTATATCAATCCAACGCTTAATTCGCATTATCACCTTTCACCTATTACCTATTACCTATTACCTTTTACCTTTTACCTTTTACCTTTCACCTTTCACTTTTCACTTTTCACTTTTCACTTTCCACTTTTCACTTTTCACCTTTCACTTTTCACTTTTCACTTTCCACTTTTCACTTTTCACCTTTCACTTTTCACTTTTCACCTTTTACCTATTATTACTTTGAGTTCAAATTTTTTAATGTAATTTTGAATTTCAGATAATAATAAGGCACATTGAAGGTTTGGCGTTGAATTTGCTGAACAGTTTGCGAATCCAAAAAACACAGAATATGAAAACATTCCGCTATTTGCTCGTCCTCGTATTTGTAGGCTTCAGTTTCTCTTGTCAGAAAGATACAGGCCTTACCAACGAACAGATTGTTGCAGGTCTTAAAGAAGCCCTCAAAGTGGGTGCTACCAATTCTACCACGCAGGCGCACGCCACCGATGGCTATTTTCTGAATTCTCTGATAAAGATACCCTGGCCTCAGGATGCAGAATTTGTTAAGGTAGCTGTCTCTGCCATTCCTATTATAGGCCAGCCCCTGGTTGACGAACTCGTGCTCAAAGTGAACCGTGCTGCCGAAGATGCAGCCGATAAAGCACTCCCAATATTTGTAGATGCAATTACCAATATCAATTTCAGTGATGCATTGGGCATATTAAATGGTGCCGACGATGCAGCTACACAATACCTGAAAACCAATACCAGCGCTGGCCTTAAGACTGCCTTCAAACCCAATATTCAGACATCACTTACTTCTGTGGGTGCGCAGCAGGCATGGAACAATGTAACTTCAACGTACAACAGTACCATTCCTTCGCCACAGCCCATCAATACGGATCTTGCTGATTACACTACCGGCAAAGCCATCGACGGCCTGTTTGTTTTGGTTGCTAAAGAAGAATACAAGATACGCACCGACATCAACGCCCGCGTTTCTGATATCCTCAAACAAGTTTTTGGTAATAAATGACAGCAGAGCAGGCACAGCAGCGTATTGAATTTTTGACCGGCGAACTGAACCGGCACAATCATTTGTATTATGTGGATTCGGCTCCTGAAATCAGCGACCGTGAATTCGACCTGCTGATGGAGGAATTGCAGCATCTTGAACAGCAATTTCCTCAATTCGCCGATTCAGGTTCTCCAACCAACAGAGTAGGCGGTGAGGTTACCAGGGAATTCCGTCAGGTGAAACACCGCTACCCGATGATGTCGCTTGCTAATACCTATTCGGAAGACGACCTGCGCGACTTCGACGAGCGCGTGCGGAAGTTGCTGCCGGGAGAAGAAATTGAATACATCTGCGAACTGAAATACGACGGTGTTGCAATAACACTGGCATACCTTAACGGAATACTTACACAAGCCATAACACGCGGCGATGGCGAAAAAGGCGACGACGTGCTTGCCAATGTCAAGACCATCCGCAGCATTCCCATAAAATTAAAACAGGGCGATTTTCCTGCTGATTTTGAGATGCGGGGTGAGATAGTGATGCCCCGCAGTGAATTTGAACGCCTGAACCGTGAAAAAGAAAATGTAGGAGAACAGGGATTCGCCAATCCGCGCAACGCGGCTTCGGGAAGTCTCAAAATGCAGGATTCGGCTGAAGTTTCAAAACGCGGACTCGACTGTTTGCTGTATTACCTGCTCTCAGACGAACTGCCATACAGCAGCCATTACGAGAATCTGAGCAAGGCCCGGGAATGGGGTTTTAAAGTGCCCAATTATATGGCGAAATGCAGTTCCATTGAAGATATTTTTGAGTTCATCAATGCATGGGATGCCGGCCGCGATGAACTCCCGTATGATATCGACGGCATCGTAATCAAAGTTAATTCCTACGCCCAGCAACAAAAGCTGGGGGCAACAGCTAAATCGCCGCGCTGGGCCATTGCATACAAATTCAAAGCAAAGCAGGCATCGCCAAAATTATTGAGCATCTCATATCAGGTAGGGCGTACCGGTGCCGTTACTCCGGTTGCCAATCTTACACCGGTGCTGCTTGCAGGCACTGTGGTGAAACGGGCATCGCTGCATAATGCAGATGTAATTGCGAAACTTGATGTGCGCATTGGCGATACCGTGATTGTTGAAAAAGGGGGAGAGATTATTCCTAAAATTATTGAAGTTGACCTCAGCAAACGCAGCGAAGGCGGACAGTCGGTGGCATTCATAACCCATTGTCCCGAATGCGGAACGGCACTGGTACGGCAGGAGGGCGAAGCCGCCTGGTACTGCCCCAATGAGTCGGGATGTGCACCCCAGATTAAAGGGAAGATAGAACATTTTATCAGCCGTAAGGCAATGAATATCGACAGCCTCGGCGAAGGTAAAGTAGAGATTCTGTTCGATAACGGACTTATCCGGAATGTGGCCGATATCTATATGCTGAGCAAGGAAAAAATGCTCGGTATTGAAAAGAAATACGAAGATGAAGAAACCGGCAAAGAGCGTGTGGTGCGCTTCCGCGAAAAAACGGTAGAGAATATCCTTAACGGGATTGAAGCATCGAAAAATATTCCCTTCTCTCAGGTGCTGTTTGCTATTGGCATCCGCTATGTGGGAGAAACGGTGGCATCTCGTCTTGCAAGACACCTTCGCACAATTGACGCCATTATATCGGCAACAAAAGAAGAACTTCTGACGGTTGAAGAAGTAGGAGAGAAGATAGCCGAAAGTCTGCTGTCATGGCTTGCCGTTGATGAAAACCGTCTGCTTATTCAACGTTTGCGCGACAGCGGACTGAAGATGGAATATGGCGACGAAGGCGTGAAGCAAGTCAGCAACACGCTTGAAGGCAAGAGTTTTGTCGTAAGCGGGGTATTCTCCATATCGCGCGATGATATTAAAAAGATGATTGAAGAACACGGCGGACGCAATGTCGGTTCCATTTCTTCGAAGACAGACTATCTGCTTGCCGGCGACAATATGGGTCCGGAAAAACGTAAGAAAGCGACAAAGCTGAATGTTCCCGTAATCAGTGAAGATGAATTCAGGCAGATGATAGGCTGAGGTTTCTACCAGCCGCCACCGCCGCCACCGCCACCGCCGCCACCCGAGAATCCGCCACCAAACCCACCTGAGCTTGAACCCGGTGATACCGAAGATGAGGAAATGGCAGAACTGAACGATGAGCCGAAATCATGTGCAAAACTGCTGGATGTTATCGCCATTAATGTGGCGCCCGTGTACCAGTTCGGATGATAGGTTCCTTCTTCCATGGCACGTGCCAGAATGCTTGTGAAGCGTTCGCCCCACTTATTCTCAACACCGAGTGCCATGGCATAAGGCAGATATTTTTCAAACAGCTCGGGTGTTTTTTCAGGAGGATTTCTCAGTTCCAGTTCGTCTTTTTCAGCCACCGAAAGGTATAATTTGAAACCTTCGATATGGTCCATCACTTTACGCCCTTCTTTTGTCGGGGCTTTCAGCAGATAGAAAAATATCACGAGCTGTGCAATAAGCAATGCAATAACAGCAATCGGGAACAGCGGAAGTGAGGTTCCGAACAGCATAAATAATGCAATACAGACTATAATCATGGGTAATAATGAGAACGCCGACAGTATACGCTTTCCGGTACTTGAACCCTGTTTGCTTCCCAGCTTGAAGATGCTCATGAAAATTGACGAAACGAGAAAAACTAAAGGCGTGAGAATACATGCCACGATGAGCAGGTTCACTTTATCATCAGCCAGAATTATCTGCAAAACCACTGCAAGTATGGCTACCAGCAATCCGGGAATCCACCATTTGGTGTTCGTGAAGAACAATTTACCGACATATTTTTCTTTCAATGAATTGTGCATATCATTGATGCTTTTCATGATGGCCGTGTGGTTGGAATTATCCAGTTCAATACTGTCGCCTCCTCCGAAAAGTGACGCTGCCGCGGCATTCTCTTCCGCAGAAAGCTGCACATTTTTTTGTGAGGTGCGTTCGAGCGTAAATTCCTTACCCGATTGTGTTATCCGTAAGTATTTCTTTACTGCCATATTCACAATACCCGAAGAAAATATTTTATTATCGAACGCCATTTTATCGAGGTAACGCATAGCCGCCGGCGAAAGGTCGTCAGGCGGATAATACATGGGCATGATGGAACCTTTTGCGGGATCTATACCTACCTTGAACCATGCCAGCAGAAAATAGAGGAATGACAGTATGAAAATGACGAGTGCGGCGGTGGTTCCGGGATTATCACGTAACAAAAACATGATATTATCCATGGTAGTGGGCTGTGGAATAATTCCTTTCGGAAATGCAACGGCTACCGACATGCCTTCGTAACTGCCGAGTGCAGCTGTTGATATAAAATGGATGTCGCCGTTTGATTCCACAAAATAGCGTGCATCTTCACCCTTAGAGCCATAAGCACCGGTATATACAGAGTGGCTCATAATGTTCGTCCCGGCGGGAAGGCGTATGATGGCTTCGGCGGTATCAATTTGAAAAGCCCAGTCGTTGCCGGTCACATTCCAGTATATTTCGTCGTAGCCTTCAAAGAAGCCTATCTGCCGAGGTGCTTCGTAGCTGATATCATAAGTGTACACTCCCGGTTTCAGAAATACGTCTTCCTGCCCGATGTATATCTTCTTCTTCTGATTCTCAAATTTAATTTTATATGGTTCGGGAACGCCGTCTCTTTCAACCGACAGTATATTATAACGTGTACGGAAACTGTTACCATACTTGTCTTTGCTCACAACGGGCAATACTCTGAAAATACCGCGCTTTATCTGGTCAAGCCCACAGTAAACCGTTATTTTTTCATTTACAGTAATGGTTCCGTCGTTGTGAACCCTTATGAAACTGCGAAAGCTGATGATGCGTTCCTGCTGCTCGTATTGTGCCTGTGAAGGTGATGATAGCAGCAGCATCATCAACGGAAGCAACAAAAGAACGTGAAGTTTTTTCATACCGCGCTTATTATTGATTACACATTACTTCAATAATCTGGTGAAGAATATTTACGCCAAGTTATTACTAATTTACCGAATGGCAAAAAAAATATCCACCTTGTGACGGATGGATATTTAAATGAGGAAGTTGAAGAAATGCTATTTCTCGCTTTTCTCAAATTTAAAGAAGGTTGGTTTTACTGTCAGCATGGCAAAAGCCCAGCTCGGGAATTTGTCTTTGTTGCCTCCGTTGATAACCTCCATCGATTTCGTTGGCATAAATCCTGAATATCCGACCTGAAGATTCACTTCTTTCGAGAAATCATACCCCACCACAATGTCGCCTTCACGGCCTAAGAATTTATCAATGGTTTTACCGGCATTCACATAATTGTTCTGAAGCTGGAAATAGTGGAAGTCCATAACCAGCGACCATTTGTCGGCAATTTTCCACAGGGTTTTTATGTAGATATCAAGCAGACCCGCATTTTTTGTATCGCCCGGTTTCGTAAAGAAATCCTGAAAACCATTGAATTTATGCCCTGTTCCGTAAAGACAGGAAAAGTAGTTCACCTGATTGTTGGTCACATCGGTGCCGTCGTTGCCCGATTGCAGCTCGGCGCCTGCACCCAGCGTATATACTTTTGACCAGGTATAGGCAAAATCGGCATTGCCGTAATAGGCATTGATAAAATTGCCCGTTTCATTCTGTCCCGACTGATAGAAGCCGCGTGCAGAAGTATTTATTTTAGATGTCTTGTATGAGAATACGCCTCCGTAAGTAGCACGCAGGTAAGTGGTGTTGATGGTGCCTTTCTTCTGGTAACCGTCGGCGAATCCTGCCAGACTGATGTTGAAATTCTTCAGCTGTTTGCCGATAATCAGGAAATTCAATGTTTTGTAATTGCCGAGGTTTTTATTGTAATCGGTACTGAATGTGGTATCGCGCGATTGATTAAATGCACCTGCAAAATCAACCGACCAGCCTTTTTTTCTGTATTTGATAAGAACAGCATCGTGAACCAGCCCTTTTTGCTGCCAGTTGGTGTTGCTTAATAAGCGTTCATTGTCCCAGATAAATTCCTGACGACCGGCACGTATGAACATGCTGTCGCACACTTTGAATTCTGCCCATGCCTCATACAATGCGGTACCCGGAACATCTGTTTTCAATGGCTCGTCGCCCCAGACGCGCACGTCCTGTATCGAGAGTTTTGTGGTCAGCCAGTCATTCTTGTACCCCATATTGAGGCGTGTCCGCTGACTGATAAGGAATGCGGCAATGCCGCCTTTCTGATTCAGCTTTTTGTAGCCGTCGCGAAATTCAAAGCGGGGTCTGAACTCACCGCTTAATACAAATTGTGCCTTCGCCTGCTGAGCAAATGCAAAGATTACACTTAGTGTGAAAATTGAAAGGATTATACGTTTCATAATAATTCGGCAATTAGTTAATTTGAAAATTAGTCAATTTGAAAATTAGTTAATTTGAAAATTTGATAATGAAAATATCTCAACCACTAAACAATTCAACAATTCGGCAATTTGATAATGGAGCTACCTTTTCCCGCCATAGGCACTCTTCACTCTTCACTCTTCACTCTTCACTTTTCACTCTTCACTCTTCACTCTTCACTCTTCACTTTTCACTCTTCACTCTTCACTCTTCACTCTTCACTTTTCACTCTTCACTTTTCACTTTTTACTCTTCACTTTTCACTCTTTACTATTACCTAATTAAACACTCCTTTAAGGTATGAGCGTGTCATTTCCTCTTTGGGGTTATTGAAAAAATCGTCGGCGGGTCCTTGTTCAATGACTTCGCCGAGATACATAAAAACAACATAATCGGCAATACGTCTGGCCTGACGCAGTATATGCGTTACCATCACAAGCGTGTAATCATTTTTGAGCTCCATGAATTTTTGCTCAATGGCTGTGCTTGATATCGGGTCAAGAGCTGAAGTTGGTTCATCGGCAAGAATAATTTCAGGTTCTACAGCAAGACCACGGGCCAGACATAAACGCTGTTGCTGCCCGATAGAAAGCTTTGATGCAGGCTCATGAAGGCGTGTGTTTACCTCATCCCACAGACTCGCTTGCTTCAGGTGCTCTTCAACACTTTTCCGAACTTCTTTTTTATCCCTGATACCATTAATCCGCAATCCGTACGACACATTTTTATAGATGCTCATAGGCAGCGGATAGGGGCGTTGTGAAAGCAATCCCATTTTTTTGCGTATCAGGGTGATGTCATTTTTTGTGTGAAGAATATCTTCGTCGTCGAGTATAATGCTTCCGCTAATCTTTACATCTTCTTCCATGTCGGTGAGCCGGTTCAGACATTTCAGCAAGGTTGTTTTTCCGCATCCCGATGGTCCCAGAATCACGGTAATCCTGTTCTCGGGAATGCAGATGTTCACATTTTTCAGGATGTGCTGCTTGCCGTAATGCAGATTCAGGTCTTTGATTGCTATCTTACACAATGGCTCCATCTCAGAATTTTATTTTATGATTATTATATTTGCGTGTGAGCACCCGTGCCAGAATACTTGCCGTAAGCACTATGAGTGTAAGCACTACTGCCGATGCATAGGCACGGTCCTGCACTTCCGGAACGGGCGAACCCAACTGGAAGAATATGGACAGCGGCAGTGTTGCTGTCGGCTGCATCAGTGATGTGGGAATATTATCGGTGTAACCTGTAGTGAACAGTACTGACGCTGCATCACCAATGGCACGTCCAAATGAAAGCAGTACTGCGGTGATGATGCCCGGAATGCATTGCCTCAGATAAACCCTGAAAGCTGTTTCGTGTTTTGTAGAACCCAGCGACAGCGATGCTTCCATCAGCCCGCGCGGAACGGTCTTCAGTACTTCGTCCATGGCACGGACCATAATCGGAAGTATAAATATAGCGACGGTAATGATGCCCGCCAGCAGTGAGGTGCGCATCCCGAAAAATATCATCAGTGTGAAACCGAATGCCCCGTAAACAATGGACGGTACGCCCCACAGCAAATCAAGGAAGAAACGCATCATGTTCACAAAGCGGCGGTGGCGGAAAAGATGTACATTCATCATCAGCGCAAGCGGAAGTCCGATAATAACGGCCAGCAGTGTTGCACCAATGGAAAGGTACAAGGAACCGATGATGGCATTGAGTATGCCTCCTTCTTTGCCAAAATAGAATCCGCCTTTGGGCGTTTGCGAAAGCATTTGCCACGACAGGCAAGGCACACCGCGCCACAGAATGCTGAAGATGATAAGACCGAGCGCAAAAATAATCATGCCCGTTGCCAGCAGCATCAGCCCACGGAAAAACAGCTCTTCGGTTTTTATCAGTTTTCTCCTGTTCATAGCTTATTGTTTTGTTTCAAGCCGTGTAATGGTGATACGTGCCGCAAGGTTAAAAACCAGCACAATGATAAACAGCAGCAAAGCGGCCATCATCAGGGCTGAATCATACATCGGAATCGAAAGCATCTCACCATAATTATTTGCAATAAGCGCGGGCAACGGATACGCAGGATCGAAAACCGACTTTGGCATAATGGCAACATTGCCGATTACCATCAGCACGGCAATGGTTTCCCCAAATGCACGTGAAATACCGAATACCAGTGCGGAAATGATTCCCGGAAAGGCTTTCTTCAAGGTCACAAACTTGATGGTTTGCCAGCGTGTAGCTCCGACTGAAAGCGAGGCTTCCGTGAGTTCATCGGGTATGGTGCGGAATACTTCAATCAGGATATTCAGAATGAACGGGATAATCATAACCGACAGCACCAGTGCACCCGAAAGCAATGAATAGCCTGAACTCTGAAGGCCGAAAAAGGGTGCTATATGATGTGAAACCAGAGGTACGATTACCAGAATGCCCCATACACCATATATTACAGAAGGTATCCCGGCAAGAATATCAATCACCGGCTGCATAATGCGCAGGTATCTTTTGCGTGCGTACTGTGTAAGATAGATAGCTGTAAGAATGCAGATTGGCGCCGAAAATAGCAGAGCAAGCACCGTTACATAAACAGAACTCATTATAAACGGTGCAAACCCGAACTTTCCGGCCATAGGGTGCCAGGTGCCGGTAAAAACCAGAGTATTCAGACTCGCACTTCCTAACAACGGCAACGATTTAATGTATAAACCTATGCCGAGGAATATGGGAAGCATTATTACAAGAACAAGACAGATGAGCATCCAGCTTGTTCCTGCAATACCGCTGAGTTTACGTGTTATGTAAAAAGGCTGTTTCAATATCAATTACTTCATTTTTGTTGCTTCAGCCGCAATTTTTTCTGCAGAAAGGGTTACATAACCATTTTCTTTTACAAATTTCTGTCCGTCGGTAAGTATGAATTTTATGAACTCAACAACGATGGCATTAGCGGGTTTGCCTTTTGATACGAGATACAGGTCGCGTGCCGGGGGCGAAGGATACACACCTTTTTGGATTGCTTCAACCACCGTATTCAGTGAGCCGTAAAAATTCTCATCGCTGCTTATTTTGCCGTCGGCGTTCAGGTCGATGGGAATGATTTCGAGTCCTTCGTATTTCTTATTGGTCTTGATGTCGTATGCAAAATTTAAATTGTTGTATCCGATTCCGTTTGCATCATCCTTCACGGCATTTGCAATTCCGGGGTCGCCATAAACACCAACTCCTACAAGGTTTTCCTGATTTTTGCCCAGATATTTTCCCCACATTTCAGCAGCACCGCATGCGTCTGAACGGGTGTATTTTGATATCTTCACTTTGGAAGGAATACCTAAAGCTTTTCCCCAGTCTTTTATTTTTTCGGTAATGAAGATATCGGTGAACTTTTCTTTGGTAAGTCCTTTTGCCATGATGTCCTTTAAAAATGGATTCTTGGCACTTGTTGTCGGCAGCACCGCATCGCGCGTTACGGCAATGTACCAGGCGCCTTTGGTTACTTCTTCAGGGCTCACTTCACGCGAGAACATGGCTAAGTCAACCATTCCTGAAAGTACGTCGGCCATGCCTTTACCGGCACCACCTGCTGAAATGTCTATCTGAACCGCAGGATGAAGCTTTTTAAATTCTTCTGCCCATTTAACAGTCATAGGATAGAGTGCAAATGCACCCGATATCGAAATACGACCGCTGAGTTCTTCTTTTTTTGTGCTCTTGTCGGCTGATGAGCCACAACCCTGCATAATAATCAGAGCCGCGAGCATTACGATTGTGTACCTGAAAAATTTCATATTATTTACTATTATTATTAATGAAGTGTTTGAAAATTGTATTGGTTTCAGACTCCAAAAATAGTAAATCTATAGAATAGGTAGACTAATAAAATAAAAAAAATTATTTTTTTCTGCTCAGTTTGGCTTCGCGCTTCAGAATATCAGCGAGTGACGTACCTTTTAGTATATTCACCGTTTCGTCACGCAAATCTTTAATCACACTGCGGATGCCGCATGTATTTTCGTCGCGGCAAAAAGCGCAGGCTTCATAATATTTATAGGTAGCGCAGGGGAGCAGAGCGATAGCGCCGTCAAACAGACGAATGACTTCGGCCAGATTAATTTCTTCGGGCGATTTTTTCAGGTAATAGCCGCCGCCTTTACCTTTCTTACTCATCACCACACCATAATTCTTTAAGTCGAGTAAAATGGCCTCCAGAAATTTTTTCGGCAGCTTTTCTTTTTCGGCAATGTTGCTGATAAGCACAGGTCCGTTATTGTATTCCCTGGCAAGATGCATCAGAGCGTAAATAGAATACTGGGCTTTTTTGGATAACATCGATTGCGGTTTAGGTCGCAAAATTATTCATTTTTTTCGGAAGTTTCCTGATTTCATTTTTCTCCGGAAGGGTTGCACCTGTCTTTACATCAATGTATCTTATCCCGCAATTTTTCACATTTCCTGCCGATTATGTATATTTGCTACAGATTTAAAAACTCTATTATGCGAACCGGAATATCCCTCAGCTTATCAGCAATTGCTTTATTGTTCTTTGTTTCCTCATGTTCTACTACACAATATAATGTAGTTAAAGTGAACAAGAGTGCATCGCCTCAGCAGAAGCAGGGTGTCTTTTATGCGCTTCCGCGAACTGCCATCCGTGTCGATGTAACCGTGAGCAAAACCGAAGATATCAAAGGTCCGTATTCTGAATTTGCCGGTAAGCTGTTAGGACTTACCAATGTTGTTACACAGAATGGTACACGTTATGAAATCAGTGAAGTTACACTCACCTCGTTTGCATCGCCCGATCCGGCGCAGTACTATTTTGTTGAAATGAATAATGCTGCAACCAAAGATTTTTTTCTGGCACTCGATAATGCCGGAATGATACTGGGTACCGACCCTTCAATACAGCCTGACCTTTCAGATGCACAGTTATTCAGCACCAGCGAACAGGAAATTGTCTATCCCGAAGTATTTAAAAATTATTCCGATCTGAATCTTTTTGAAAAAGTGGATACCATTATTGAACAGGTGAAAACAGATACCGTGACCATCGAAAAAATGACATTCAAACGCTCGGTAGTTGCTAAAACCATTGACCAGAAAGCCCGCGATGCAGCCGATTTCATTATTAAAATTAAAGAAAATCGCTTTAACCTCATCAGCGGCGATCAGGAAGTGAATTACGATAAAGAAACGGTCACCTACATGGATGAGCAGCTTGACAAACTCGAAACGGAATACCGTCACCTGTTTACGGGACTTTCATTTACCAACAAAATAAAATATTCCTACACTATTATTCCGGATGCAACCCGCCCCGTTGATTCAGTGCCCTTGTGCCGTTTTTCAAAAATGAAAGGTATTCTTGAACCAACTGCAGCTTACGGCGATCTGGTATTTCTGAATATTGCCACTCAAAGAAACAATGAAGTGCTGGCTTCTTATGTGATGGCAAAAGACAGTGTGGATAAAAGCAAACAGCATGGTTTCTATTACCGAATTCCTGAAGCTGCCGATGTCAGCGTAATTCAGGGACCGCGCTCAATGGTTACCGGAACTTTTCTTGTCAGCCAGTTCGGTATCATCAATTGTCTGCCTGCAAATCTTAAAAAAGTGAGCTTTTATCCGGGATACGGTGCTCTCCGCAGTACAGGCGGGAAATAGCGAACAGCAGTAACTGGACTTCTTATTAATGGAGCAGGGTAACCTGCCCCTTGATTACTTTGTCGTAAGCGGCGTATTTCCTGTAATCTTCACTGTAAAAGGCAATCCATGTGTACACCCCGTCATAAGCGGGTTTTCCATTTATGGTTCCATCCCAGCGATGGGTAAGTTCATGGGATTCAAATACCAATTCGCCCCAGCGGTCATAAATATACAGTTTAAAATTGGTGATGTTTTGCCCCCAGATACCGAAATAGTCATTGATGTTGTCGCCGTTCGGAGTAAAGCAATTGGGCGCCCAAACTGTGATGTAATCAATTACCAGCGCCTCCTTGATTACTGAATCGCGGCAACCTTCATTGTCAACAATATGCAGGATTACATGATAACTCCCGGTATCTTGATAGGTGTGGGTTGTGTTTTGAGAAGAAGCTTCAGCGTAATCTCCAAACTCCCAGTGCCATAAGGTGATATTACCCAATGAATTGTCTGTGAATCTGAATTCGGGGTTCTCAATGGTCCTGACTTCCGGATATACCGTAAAATCTGCTTTCGGGCCGGGAATATTCTCGAGAACAATATCAAGTTGTGAAGTGCAGTTTGCATCTTCCACGCTAACGGTGTAGGTTCCGGCACTCAGATTGTTAACCGTCGTTGTATTGAGAGCAGCACCAATGCTCCATGAATAGGTGTAAGGCGGTGAGCCGCCTGTGGCAGTTATGCTTATGCTTCCGTCGTGCTTGAAACATTTTTCATCAATGACTTCAAGTATACCGATTGTGGGTGGAGGTGTGTTTGTGATACTTTCAGATGTACTGGCGTGGCAGTTATTGGAATCTGTAACAGTAACCGTATACGTTCCGGCATGGACATTTATAAGATCGGCACCGGTTTGAACGGGGGTTGAATTCCATGACCAGCTCAGGGGAGAAGTGCCTCCGGCGGTGGTGGTAAAAATGGCTCCGTTGGCACTCGAACACATTTCGTTTATCACACTATCAACAATAATTGTCGGCCCGGGAATGTTAATCAGGCTCACCGATGCTGTGGCAGTGCATCCCAGGTGGTCCGTTAAAGTAACACTATAATTACCTGCTGCTACGTTCAGAATATTAGATGAATATTGTGGAGGGACTGAGTTCCATACGTAATTATACGGTGGATTCCCGTTTGCAACGGTAGTTTGTGCATAACCATTAGATGATGAGCATGTTTCATCGTTTTTTTGTGAAATACTGATGCCTGGCTGAGGTTCCCTTCCAATACTGATTGTATCATACACTTTGAAGCAATTATAGGAATCCACCACCTCCACAATGTAGGTCCCGGAGTCAAGTCCCGTTAAAGGGTTATTGTGATTTCCGCCGGGAACCATCCAGTTTATGGTGTATGGTCCGGTTGATCCGGGCGTAATTGTAAGCGTAATACTGCCATCGTTACCGGCGCAGCTTTCATCTGTTCCCGTAAGGCTTAATGTGGGCGGCCCTGCGCATACGCCGTTGCATGAACCGGGTGTTGCCGTTACGGGACTGCTAAACCACTGGCTGCCACCGTCAACGGTGCGCTGAAACGACATATAGCTTCCGGGAGCAGGCGAACCGGCGTATTCAATGCCGGCAATGGTTGCTGCAGATGCAAGAATCTGTGTGCCCGAACAGCTGGTAGTTGTGACAATCGGGTGCAGATATTCTTCCTCAGAATAGAGACTGCCGGGATTGTTATAGGCGTCCCAGTAAACCGCATCTACCGGCCCCCCCGATGGGTTGTACAACGCTATCCACCCGTATTCATCACGTAGAAACCAGCGTTCAAGGCATCCATCAAGGTATTGAGTGCCGAAAAAATTCTGACGGTAATAATTGATATCAATATCTAAATGAGGCACCTGAGAGTCATTCCCTCCGATAATGAAGAAACCCAGCGGCGGGATTTTTGTTCCTGCGGGAAAGGTAAATGCTCCCCAGTTTGTATAATTGCTGCCCGCCGGAGGCTCCATATTGGAACCTAAGGTATAACAGCTGATATCAACCGAATCGCAGGGCGACGGGTTGTAAAGCTCTATCCATTCCTGATTGAATGGCGGAAGGTCGTTGCTGCCTGTATTATACAGAGAATTGGCATTGGTGGTAGAATAGGAGCCCGCGGGCGGGCTTGTAAGCACTTCGTTAATGAAAACATTCTGGGCGCTCACCGGGAAAGAGAAAAATCCCGGGCAAAGACCTGCAATAAACAGGGATATATAGAAGCGGTTCGCCCACATTATTTTACAAAATTGAGACAATACGCAAATTTACGGTTTTGAAAAGGATATTCCAATTAGTTTTAATATTTTTGAGCAACAAAAGGTAATATTCTGTAATTTTATCCGGCTCTAAGCCGATGTGGTTTTGAAAATGTTTATTTGCATTAAAGGTTTTATATATTGCGGTAAATGAATGTTTTATAAATTGTGTATTCTCGCGGAGCAGTTATCGGAACTAATAATTTGAGCTATGTTTATCTGGATTGTCATGGTGCTTTTCGCCTTTTCAACTATCGGAATCCTGATAGCAGAGATTAACGATGATCAGCGCATACGTTATTTTGCGAAGCCGCTTCTCATGCCGCTTCTGGCTGCTTTTTATTATCTGAATGCGTATCAGGTCAGCCCGTTAATTATTACGGCCTTAGTATTTTCCTTTATTGGTGATGTTTGCCTGCTCTGGAATCAGAAAAAGCTTCTGTTTGCAGCAGGATTGTTCGCTTTTTTTATTACCCAGCTGATGTATTCAATTTATCTGGGCAGCAATATTGACTGGTTATTTATCCAACCTGCCCTGGTATATGGCGGAATAGCCGGTTATGTTGGTCTGGGCGCCATGGTATACGGATTGCTGTTCAGGTATCTTAAAGAAATGAAAATACCGGTTCTGGTGTACATTCTGGGTTTGCTGCTCATGAGTTTCCTCTGCCTTCTGAATATGAGCCAGAACGAAGGTGTTGCAGGTTGGATGCCCTTTATAGGTTCTCTATTCTTCATACTCTCAGATTCTATGTTAGCTTTCCACAGTTTCAAAGCAAAAATCAGCAAAGGCGGGGTTTATATTATGGCATCCTATCTTTTTGCTCAGATTTTGATTATTTGTGGGTTTATACTTTCGTGAAATAAATTTCGATGCGAACGAGTCATTTCATCTTACCGAATAAAGTTAAAGACCAGTACGTTTATCGCTGGTTGCCCGATGAGCAGCGCCCAAGAGCCGTGATTCATATATTCCACGGCATGGCCGAACACGCCGGCCGCTATGAATATCTGGCAAAGGCACTGACCGACCGGGGATATGTGGTGTATGCCAGTGATTTGGCCGGACACGGGAAAACATGTAAAAACATTGAAGACACAGGCTTTTTCTATAATTCCGATGGCTGGTTCAAGGTTGTTGATGACCTCAAAAAGCTCACGGGAAACATTAAATGGGAGTATTCCGGAGTTCCTCATATTTTACTGGGGCACAGTATGGGCTCATTTATTGCCCGCACCTATGCGAGTATTTATCCCAAAGACATTCATGGACTGATATTATCAGGTACCACCTGGAATCCGGGGATGCTGCTGAAGGCAGGCAGAGCTATTGCGGGCATTCAGTCATTTTTTGCAGGTAACAATTTCCGCAGCAATCTGCTTGATAAAATGTCGTTTGGCAGTTTCAATGCCCGGATATCTCCGGTCAGAACAAAATTTGACTGGCTGACTCATGATGAGGCAATTGTTGATGCTTACATTGCCGACGACCGCTGTGGATTTGTTTGCACGGCCAAGATGTTTGCCAATCTTTTTACCGGATTAAAATTCATACAGAAAACAAAGAATATTCTGGAAATCCCGGTCGATTTGCCGGTCTATATTTTCTCGGGAAGCATGGACCCTGTAGGGCATTATTCCAAAGGACCTGCCAAGGTGGCGCAGATTTTCGAAGAATGCGAGATGAAAGATGTTACATTGAAATTGTATGAAGGTGGCCGTCATGAAATGCTGAACGAAATTAACCGCGACGAGGTTATCGGCGATTTGCTGAACTGGCTCGAACAACACGTTTCAAACACAAAATAGCGTTTTCTGTTTTACTGAAATTATAGTCATGATACGTTTACTCCTGTGGGATTTGGGCGATACGGTAATGCGCGATGACCCCGATATGCCCGGAATGATGTGCGACTGGGAACATGTGGAATGGATACCCGGCGCCGAAGCGGCACTGATAAGACTTTCGCCGGAAATACCCTGCGTTATTGCCACCAACCCCGGTCAGTCGGATACACCTGCTGTTATCCGTGCGCTGCAAAGAGTTGGCGCCGACAAATATTTTACGGATTTTTTCTCAGCCAAAGATATAGGGTTTGAAAAGCCGGACCCCCGTTTCTTTCTTACAATAGCCGAGCGAACAGGTATTGCAGCCGCCGATTGCGCGATGATAGGAAACAATTACAAAAAGGACATCGAAGGCGCCCATATTGCAGGTATGAAAACTGTATTCTTTAATGAAGATGCCGTAAACGGCGACTATCCCGATGCCGATGCCATCATTCACCGAATGGATGAATTACCTGAAGCCATTGCCCGTCTGAAGGATAAAAAAACAGGAGCCGCTCTTTGAACGGCTCCTTTAATTTGATAGGTTTGGCGAAATCCCTTAAAGGAATTTCATGGCTAATATACGACAT